>NZ_JAEMQA010000069.1:0-2466 GCF_022759005.1 Sulfuricurvum sp.
GTACCCAAAAAGCAACTGCTGAAGTGGCGATGAGCGTTCAAAGTCTCAAACAAAACGCGACAGAGATTTATGAGCGTTCCAGTGCGATGGAATCAATCTCTGCAATGTCCAGCGAAAAATTGGAGCAGTTTAGAGCCACTTTGGTTAATTTGGGCAGCCGCACCAAGGTGATCGAAAACGATTCGACCAATGTTCTTTATTCGGTCTTCATGGTATTGGTTAAACTCGATCATCTGCTTTTCAAAGTAAAAGGGTATAAAAGCGTCTTTTCTAATAAGGTGGATGATGAATTTGTCGATCACCATCACTGCCGTCTCGGCAAATGGGCTGAGGGGGGCAAAGGATCGCAAATTTTCGGAAATACACCGAGCTTTAGAAAACTCGAAGCGCCGCATAAATCGGTTCATGACAACATTATTGCCGCTGTTAAGTGTGTGAGTGCGGGTACATGTTTGCAAGAAGCTAAAAATGTGATGACCTATTTCAAAGATGCCGAGAACGGAAGTTGCGATATTATTAGTACGTTAAATGCGATGTTAATCGAAGAACGGGAAAAAAGAGCTCATAAATAAGCGTGTAGAATGGCGGACAGCTAGGGATTTGAACCCTAGATAGGTTGCCCTATACACGCGTTCCAGGCGTGCGCCTTCGACCACTCGGCCAGCTGTCCATTCGTTGGAAGAGTGAAATTGTACCAAATGTACCTTAAAGGGTGATATTTTAGAACCCGTAACGGTCTTTTGGCGGAATTTTTCGGGCTTGCTCTCTTTTCCAGCGGGAATTGATATGTTTGAGCCATGCCAAAAAGATACCCACTAAAATCAATACCGCACACACCTCGTACCCGATAGCCCAAATTACCGCAACAGAAGAGAGTGTGAAGTTCAGGAAATATTCATAACTCATCCGTGCAATAAAGAGATACAAGAACAACAAACCGCTCAAATAAGGGATGATGAGAAGATAAAGCGCGATGACGATCCCCTCATATCTTTCAGGAACGAGGATAATATCACGATAGTCGATCGTTTGATTCAAAAAATCTTCTTCTTTGTCGCGACGTGCTTTTAGATTGGTGGTTTGATACGCTTTGGCACTTTCTCGCGCCGTATCACTGATGAGCGTGGATATTTTTGTATCGATTTTATTATCCATTCCGATCCCTTGATTTTTATGATGACTTATTATATCTTGTTTTAATGCGGGAAAGAGCAGAAAATAATTTTATTTTGTAGCAACCAAACCACGAAGGAGAGAGGTTCGGTCAAACTATCGAAGGAGAATCGAGTTGTCATTGTAGAAAAGAAGTGTAAATCTTGTGTAAAAAAGTCTATTTTTGGATAGGATGGACTTGCTATAATGTCGACAGATTATCCAAAAAAGGATCTGCGTGCTACCGAATCAACGTTTTTATTCTATCAGTGACGATTTTCGCTCCCCTTATGCACGCGACCGTGATCGCATTATCCATTCGGGGAGTTTTCGTCGCCTTGAATACAAAACACAGGTATTTTTAAATTCCCAAGGGGACTTTTTCCGAACCCGTTTGACGCACAGCATAGAGGTGAGTCAGATCGCTCGATCAATTTCATTGCACTTGGGGCTGGAAGAATCACTTGCCGAATCGATTGCCCTGTCGCACGATCTGGGTCACACCCCCTTTGGGCATATCGGTGGAGATACTCTCGATGAGTGTCTCAAGGAGAGAGGGTACATGCACGGGTTTGAGCACAATTTTCAAAGCTTCCGTGTTGTCACCAAACTCGAACAGCGTTATAAGGCATTTCTGGGACTAAACCTCACCTATGCTACGCTGGAGGGGATTCTCAAACACTCATACCCCTATAACAAATCGTTTTTGCCCGATGAAATACGAGAGGCGTTTGCCCTTGATACCCATCCGAGCATCGAAGCGATGATCGTCGATCGAGCAGATGAGATCGCCTATATCAGCCACGACATCGATGACGGTGTCGCATCGGGACTGATTACGTTTGAGACGCTTAAATCTTCGGAATTGATTCAGATCATCTTGGAAAAAGTCTATGACGAAGGGATTCGTGAAGATGAGGATGAGATGTTCCGCTACCGTTTTAGTTCCCATCTTATCAACCATCTTGTCTATTCTCTCCTCGAACATTCGCGTGACAAAGTCGATAACAGTCGTGTATTGGCATCGGTTATCCCATCCTCCGAGCCGATAGCGATCGGTTTTGATCCGCAGTTGGAGACGCAGATCAAAAAGCTCAAAAAACTGTTGTATCAAGAACTCTACCAGCACAAACAGATCATGCGTAAAATGTTTGCGGGAAAACAGGCAATTATAGGGTTGTTTAATGCATTGATGGCAGAACCGAAGATGTTACCGAAGTATTATTTGGAACAGTGTGAACGACGAAACACACACCGTGTAATCAGTGATTATATCGCGAGTATGTCGGATCGCTATGCGATGGAGTTGTATAA
>NZ_JAEMQA010000069.1:2566-10286 GCF_022759005.1 Sulfuricurvum sp.
CTCTTTTTTCTCTGCATCACTGAGTCGTGCTTCAGGATGGGCAATGAGATATGGCGGTATCGGCATCTCCCCCTCTTTCACTTCGTCTGCGGCATCTTTGAGTTTATTTTTCTTTTGAATACCGATCATTGAGACGTTCATTTTTTCACGCCCTTCGTCAATGTCGTGCGCGATGAGCCATGAGATCGGAGCGATGTTGCTGTACCACGGATATTTGGTCTCGTTGGAGTGACAATCGGCACATGCACGGTTAAATAACTCTTGTGTACGCGGTGAATCCCATTGTACTTCGCTCATCACCGGTGGGTTGATATGATCTTTTCCATACGGGATAAACTGGATCGCAACCGCACCCAAAATAACTGCAATAGAGATAGCTTTTAAATTCATATAATCTCCTTCATGAAAATCGATTTATTATAGTGTAAAAAAAGAGTGGAGTATGTTAATGAAATGCGAATGGCGGAGCGCGGTTTAGACTAAAACCGCTTCACGTTTGCCTGTTTCGAGATGACCGATAATATATCCGTCTGTTGCGGCGAGGACATCGGCGACGTCGGCTTCTTTGACGACGAGGATCATCCCGACACCCATATTGAATGCACGGAACATTTCGGCACGCTCAACATGCTGTGCGATGAGTTCAAAAATCGGCAATACACGGATAGAGGATTCGGTGATTACGGCGCGAAGACCCTCAGGAAGGACACGTGGGAAGTTTTCGACAATTCCCCCTCCGGTGATGTGTGCAAGGGCTTGGATCTTGTTTTTAAGGGCTTTGAACGTTTTGACATAGATACGTGTAGGGGTGAGGAGCGTTTCGATCAAAGGTTTTCCTTCGAAATCATCCTCAAATTTCATCCCCATTTTTTCAAACAATACTTTGCGTGCCAAGGAGAATCCGTTAGAGTGGAGACCTGAACTCGGTAACGCGATCAGAATATCTCCTGCCGCAACTTTGTCGGTACGGTCGAGTTCGCTTTTTTCTCCGATACCGACGGCAAAGCCTGCCAAATCGTAATCATCACTATGGTACATCCCCGGCATCTCTGCTGTTTCACCGCCGATGAGGGCACATTCTGCCTGACGGCACCCTTCAGCAATACCGCTCACGACAGCCGTCGCGGCAGCAACATCCAATTTTCCTGTTGCATAATAATCGAGGAAAAACGACGGAGTTCCGAAGTTGCAGATCAAATCGTTGACGCACATCGCGACCAAATCGATTCCCACGGTGTTATGAATACCCGAATCGATAGCAAGTTTGAGTTTGGTCCCGACACCGTCGGTTGCCGCAAGCATGACCGGTTCACGATAGCCGCTTGGAAGCTCGAACGCCCCTGCAAATGATCCGATTCCGCCGAGAACACCGGGGATTACCGTCGATTTTACGAGCGGTTTGATATTTTCGACAAAACTGTTTCCTGCATCGATATCGACACCGGCATCTTTATAGCTGATTTGACTCATGAAGTCCCTCATCTGGTTGTAATGAGGGAATTATAACGAAGGGAGAGTTAGGAGAAGTTTATTTTTCGTAACAAGAACCGAAAACTTTTTTGAAAACCCATAGTGACGGGCAAAAATCAGTAATGGCCCAGACGATGACCATAACAATGACGAGAGTTTGGAGGATCATCGCATACAGCATTTGATTGCTTGCAAACAACAATAATGCGCCCGTGAGGACGATAGCCATCAAAAAACGTTGAATTTTTTCAGCACACATTAAAATGCTCCATTTATGATATATATTTGAGAAGATTATAGCGAATCTTTTGCTCCGTTTCTTTAATCTTTATAGACGAAAGAGAATATTCAATGCGGTTTAATCTCCGCATGTTACAATCGCTCAAAAATTCCCACCAAATAAGAAGAGAAACCGTTTTGATGAAAACATTTATTGCCCCTGAAATGATGACCCATGTTGCGATGTGTACCCATAAAAACCCCCACGCGGTTATGGTTTTGAGTGATTGCACTGATCTTATAAAAACGGAAATGGCCCGTTATAGAGAGATCGATGTTGAGTACGCAGATGCTAAAGATCTTCTTGGATCGCTACGAAATTCTCCGGATAAGAGTATTGATGTGTTACTTTTGGATACAATATGCGATGACAGTGCCGTATTCGCCCATGTCAACCGTATTTTAAAAGAAGATGCTTTGATGGTTTGTCGACATCCAAATCTCGACGATGTTGCGGAAAACACAAAATTGATGCAAATTTTGGGGAACTATTTCAAAATCATTATGCCTTATTACAACGGGGTCGGCGAGACTTTGCTTCTATGCTCAAAAGAGTATCATCCGACAGCTGATGTGATCTTGCAGCGCACCGATTTGCTGGAAGGACAGCAGTTTTATAATTGCGACGTTCATATCGGCGTTTTCGCCATGCCGCAATATGTCCGTAAGAATTACCTTGGGATTATCCGTAACTAATGGCATTTGAATATGCAATAGCGCTCACAGGGGGGATAGCGACAGGGAAAAGTACTGTTGCCTCTTTGCTTGGACTGAACGGTTTGCGTATTATCGATGCCGATACGATAGCCCACCGCATATTGGATGAAAACTGTGTTTGGGTATTGGAGCATTTTGGCGAAGAGTTTGTCAAAGGGGGCAAAGTAGATCGCCCGATGTTGGGGAGAGTCATTTTTTCTGATCCGGAAGCCAAAAAAGAGCTGGAAGCTTTTTTGCATCCGAAAATTCGTGCTGCGATTGAAGAGCAGAGTGACAAACAAGATTGTCTCAAATACCCCTATCTGATCGATATCCCCCTTTTTTTTGAGACGTCGTCGTATCCGATCAAAAACTGCGTTGTCGTCTATACCCCAAAAGCGTTGCAGCTGGAGCGCTTTATGAAGCGCAACGGTTTTTCCGAAGAGGAGTCATTACGCCGTATTGAAAGCCAGATGGAGATCGAAGAGAAAAAGAAGCGTGCGACATGGGTGATCGATAACTCCTCCAATCTCAAACATTTGCAGAAAGAGTGTGAGCAATTTGTAGAGACAATAAAAGCACTCTATCCTGCTCCAAAGGTTTAATTTTCTTTTCTTTACTGCAAAGAAAAGAAACAAAAGAAGCTCATCCCTCTCATGAACGCTGCATTTATTTTGGCAGGTATGCCAAAAAAATGGCTCTAGGTGATTCGAGGGATTATTTACTATAATTGCACCATTCGTCGCTAAAAGGATTTTTATGCTCCAAATCGCCAAATACTGTGCCAGCGGTAATGATTTTGTCATTTTTCATGCGTTTCACGGGGCAGATCGCTCAGGATTAGCTCGAACCCTCTGTGATCGCCAAAACGGTATCGGTGCGGATGGTTTAATCGTTTTGATCCCGCATGACAGCCATGATTTCGAATGGGAGTTTTACAATGCCGACGGCTCCACCGCATCGATGTGCGGAAACGGAAGCCGTGCGTGTGCCCATTACGCGCATCGCTTTGGATTAGCGGGTGAGAGTATGGAGTTTTTGACGGGTGCAGGGGTCATAAAAGCGAGCGTCGAGGGCAATATGGTTCAGAGTGACCTAACTCCTCCTTGTGTTGTGAATGATGATATTGTTGAGTACGAGATGCGATGGTGGCTCATCGATACGGGAGTACCTCATTTGGTGACGTTTGATGCGGATATGAATGATTTCAATATCGCGATGGCGAGAGAACTTCGTTACAAATACAATGCGAACGTCAATATCGCCCATGTCGAGAGCAACGGATCGATCCGTGTACGAACGTATGAACGGGGCGTGGAAGATGAGACGTTAGCCTGTGGAACTGGGATGGCAGCATGCTTCTATCGTGCATCGATTGAAAATGCGGTTGCCGATAATGCACGAGTCTATCCGAAAAGCGGAGAAACACTCTATCTTGGACTTGATGAGGGGACAATCACCTTTAAGGGGGAAGTGAAAGGGGTTTTTGAAACCACTTGGAGAAATTAACATTTATCTACTTTTCTGTTTAGCCAGAAAAGTAGCAAAAGAACATACCGTGATCCAAGAACGCACGTTCCTCTCGGCACTTCTGCCTTCGGAACGGCTCTTTGTATTGGATCACGGGAATTTTAAATAATAATGCCCTCACACCACACCAAGAGCAAGGTCGCGTGCAGTAGTGCACAAGCGTACCGCCAGCGTTTTGGTGTGAGGGCGATTATAATCCCGCTCGCTCCATAATCTGCGCCTGAGCATCGGCAATCAGAGGCTCGATAATATCATCCATCAATCCTCCCTGCATAATCTCATCGAGACGATACAACGTCAGATTGATACGGTGATCCGAGATACGGTTTTGAGGGTAGTTATAGGTACGGATACGCGCGGAACGATCGCCGCTCCCTACCTGCTCCTTACGCTCTGCCATCTCTTTTTCTTTTGCCTCTTCCATCTGCATATCGTACAATCGGGCTTTGAGGATTTTCATCGCTTTGTCTTTATTTTTGTGCTGCGATTTTTCGTCTTGGTTGGTGACGACGATTCCGGTAGGCAAGTGGGTGATCCGTACGGCAGAGTCTGTCGTATTGACGCTTTGCCCCCCTGAGCCGGATGAACGCATCACATCGATTTTCAAGTCGCTTTCGTTGATCGTGATTTCGACGTCATCGACTTCAGGCATGATGGCAACGGTGATTGCGGAGGTGTGAACCCGTCCTTGGGATTCGGTGGCAGGGACACGCTGAACACGGTGTACACCCGCTTCGAATTTGAGACGAGAGTAGACCTGCTCCCCTTTGATGAGGGCGATGATCTCTTTGTATCCTCCCGCATCGGATGGGCTGGTGCTCATAAGTTCAATTTTCCACCCTCTGAGGTCGGCGTATCGGACATAAGTATTAAACAAATCACCTACGAAGATAGCCGCTTCATCTCCCCCTGTTCCCGCACGCAATTCGATATAGATATTGCGTTTATCGTTCGGATCGGCAGGGATGAGAAGTTTTTTGATCTCCTCTTCGAGGGGCTCGACTTGCGGTTCGAGGGATTTTAACTCCTCTTTTGCTAATTCTCCCAATTCAGGATCAAACGCAAGCGATTTATTCTCTTCAATATCCTCGAGGAGCTTTTTGTATTCGGTTGCTTTGTTCACAATCGCTTGGATAGACGATTGCTCTTTGGAGAGTTCTGTCATCCGTTTAATATCATTGCCGATTTCCGGAGAACTGAGCAGTTCGGTAAGTTCATTATAGCGGTTGATAAATGGGGTGAGTTTTTCGGATAACATAGGTATGTCCTAAAAGAGGCGTTTTGAGAAAATGCTAAAGAGGTGATTTTTGCCCAAAGGGCAAAAATCATGCTGCCATTTTGTTAACAGCGAGGTGAAGACGGCTAACTTTACGTGCAGCAGTCTCTTTTTTCAAGACACCTTTGCTAACATATTTGTGAAGATTCGCATTTGCGATAATAAGAGCGGCACGTGCAGCATCTTTGTCTCCCGCTTCAACAGCAGTGCGAACCGCTTTAACGATATTTTTAATACGCGTACGGTAAAATCTGTTACGTTCAGTACGTTTTTCCGTTTGACGGATACGTTTCAATGCTGACTTATGGTTTGCCATGGCATTTATCCTTGTCGAGGTTTAATTTAGGGTGAAATATTACCTTAAAGAAAATTAAATTTAAGTTAAAATTTATAGAATTTGAAATAAAAAAGTTATATTAATTGTAAAGTTTAATATTTTATTAAATGATTCTCAAAACGCTAGTTTTGTAGCTTTAGGGGATTGCAAAGGACTTTAGTCCTTGCCACCAAAACGGATGAGTTCGTTTTAGTGTATAACATCAAATGAAAAGGAAGAAAAAATTTATGAAACTTTTTGGAACCGATGGAGTACGGGGAGAAGCCGGCTCGTTTTTAACGGCGGAATTGGCAATGCGCGTCGCGATGGCGGCAGGGATCTATTTTAGTGAACATGCACGAACCAAAAAGATTTTGCTCGGCAAAGATACCCGTAAAAGCGGCTATATGATTGAAAATGCGATTGTTAGCGGATTGACGGCGGTAGGATACGATGTGATTGAAATCGGACCGATGCCGACTCCCGCGATAGCCTTTTTGACCCTCAATATGCGCTGTGATGCGGGGATTATGATCTCGGCAAGCCACAATCCGTTTGAAGACAACGGGATAAAATTTTTTGACGCTCAGGGGAATAAACTCTCCGAAGAGATTGAAGCGCAAATCGAAGCGATTGCTCAAGATAAAACACGTCTTGAAGAGGGGCAAGTGACAGGTAGACAAATCGGTGCCGCAAAACGGATCGATGATGTTATCGGTCGCTACATCGTACAACTCAAAAACTCGTTCAACCGCGAATTGACCCTCCAAGGGCTGAGAATCGTTTTGGATACGGCAAACGGGGCAGGGTACAAAGTCGGACCGACGGTGCTCGATGAATTGGGTGCCGAAGTGATCGTCTTGCACGATAAGCCCAACGGGTTCAACATTAACGAAGGGTGTGGTGCGATGCACACCAAAGATTTGCGCGAAGCGGTGAAACAGTATCGTGCCGATATCGGATTGGCACTTGACGGAGATGCTGATAGATTGATTGTTGTGGATGAGAATGGAGAGGAAGTAGACGGAGACCAAATTATTGGAGCGCTTGCTCTTTTCTTGCAAAGAAGCGGAAAGCTAAAAGGTGAGGGTGTTGTAGCGACCGTGATGAGCAATCAGGCACTGGAAGACACGCTCGTAGAAAACGGTCTCAAATTGTTCCGATCCAATGTAGGGGATAAATACGTTCTTGAAGTAATGCGGGAAAAAGGGTTAAATTTTGGGGGTGAGCAAAGCGGTCATATCGTATTGCTCGATTATGCAAAAACGGGTGACGGATTGGTCAGCGCATTGCAGGTTTTGTCCTTGTTGTTGACGACAGGCGAAAAAGCGAGCAAAATCCTCAGACCGTTCAAGCTCTATCCGCAAAAATTGGTCAATATCAAGGTTAAAACCAAAAAACCGCTTGATCAAATCGAAGGGCTGAAAGAAGAGTTGGCAAAAATTGAGAGCGCACACATGCGTCATCTCATCCGCTATTCGGGTACGGAGAATAAACTTCGTCTTTTGCTCGAAGGCAAAGATGCAAAAGTGATGGAAAAAGCAATGGACAAGTTGGTGACATTTTTTGAGAAAGCTCTGAATGCGTAAATCTCTTTTTATCCTTGCGGCTGTTGCTGCGGGAATTTTTATCGCCGATCAGAATATCAAATGGCTTTTTGTCAAAGGATTTCGCTACTACACCGATTGTATCGATTTGATCCTCGTCTATAACCGTGGGGTTGCATTTTCAATGTTCGCCTTTTTGGAAGAGGCGCTCAAATGGATTCAGCTCGTTCTCTTGGCAGGAGTCGTCGGATATACCCTTTCGCTAAAGAAGAGGTGCTACAGTATTCCGGTCGGAATTATGGTGGGTGCCGGTTTTTCAAATGTATACGATCGTTTTATCCACGGCGGGGTGGTCGATTATGTCTATTGGCATTGCGGATTCAATTTTGCCGTGTTCAATTTTGCCGACGTTATGATTGATATAGCGGTATTATGGCTTTTGATTTTGAATTTTCGACCCCAGACCTGTAAAGGTTAAGTCACTTTTAACTTCCGTAAGGGTATAATTTCACCCTTGCAAAATCGATTAGGTCCTATAGCTCAGTTGGTAGAGCACTACCTTGACATGGTAGTGGTCACAGGTTCAAGTCCTGTTAGGGCCACCAT
>NZ_JAEMQA010000015.1 GCF_022759005.1 Sulfuricurvum sp.
GAGAGTTGCTATACATCGACTGAGCATACAATGGCCTTTGAATTGTTATCGATACGACATCTTAATGGGTAGCGAGTAACTATTGGGTAATAGGTTTAGAAAAGTTAACGGTCTTTGATAACATCAAAATCAGCAGGTATGATCGGCTTGAAACGGCTCGCTTCAATCGCTTTGTTTTGGGAAGGGTTTGTGAATACGATTGTGACTTTATTGTCATATCCGTCGGTATAGCTGATCGAGTTAAGGGTCTCATTTTTGAACGTTACCGCATAGGTTTGACCTTTGATAGTCGCGGTGTATTTATCCTCAGAGACTTGTTTCGCTTTTTGGATGATCTGTAAAAAGTCGATTTCATCATCGAGAGTACGTAGCGTTACCTGCTCAATCTGAGGCTCAATCACGGTGATTTTTTGTCCGTTGATAAAAACGCTTTTTTGGATCGGCTTTTGGTAGACCCAGAGAGCATTTTGCGGTTTGCTCGCCCATAGTTCCCCCGTGTAGAGTATTTTTTTGCCGTTCGCATCGAGAATCGTTTGGACAAATTTGCTGTTAAACGAGGTAATCTCTTTGGGAGATGCGAAAAGTGTCAATGCCAAAGCAAACAGAAAGGGTAAAAAACGCACATAAAATCCTTGAATAGAATAAATATGACATTGTATCTAATGCTCATTAACCAAAACAATAGTTTTCGTATGTTAAAATCAACGACTTTTTAAATACTGTTCATAATGAAGGCTTTTAATGCTCCAAACGTTCCTCGGTAAAATTTTCGGTACGAAAAACGATCGTGAAATCAAAAAATATCTCAGAAAAGCTGCTCAAATTAATGCACGTGAACCCCATTTTGCGCAGATGAGCGATGATGCGCTGCAAGATGCGTTCAGTGCGCTCAAAGCAATGGTTCAAAACGGCGAGAAAACACTTGAAGAGGTATTGGTCGATTCGTTTGCCATTACCCGTGAAGCATCTAAGCGGGTTTTGGGGATGCGCCATTTTGACGTACAGTTGATCGGCGGTATGGTACTGCATGAGGGACGAATCGCAGAGATGAAAACGGGGGAGGGGAAAACCCTCGTTGCGACATTGGCAGTAGCGCTTAATGCAATGAGCGGCAAAGGGGTTCACGTTGTCACCGTCAATGATTATTTGGCGGCGCGTGATGGAACACAGATGTCGGCTTTGTATGCATTTTTGGGATATTCGACGGGAATATTGGTTGATGAAAACTACAATCCTGCCAATAAACGTGCACAGTACGCATGCGATATTACCTACGGCACGAATAATGAATTTGGTTTTGACTATCTTCGTGACAATATGACCTATTCACGTGAGCAGATGGTTCAACGCGGTCACTCGTATGTTATCGTCGACGAGGTGGACTCGATTTTGATCGATGAAGCACGTACACCGCTTATCATATCCGGACCGACAAACCGAACGTTGGATAACTATACCCGTGCCGATGCGGTTGCCAAAGCGATGATCAAAGACGAACATTTCAGCGTCGATGAAAAAGATCGT
This sequence comes from Sulfuricurvum sp., assembly GCF_022759005.1. GTDB lineage: Bacteria > Campylobacterota > Campylobacteria > Campylobacterales > Sulfurimonadaceae > Sulfuricurvum. The sequence goes on from NZ_JAEMQA010000015.1 coordinate 1,525, forward strand.
CTTATTCTCATCACCGAAGAGGGGATTGCCCGTGCCGAAGAGCTTTTTGGTGTCGATAACCTCTACAGCATTGAAAACTCTGCCCTTTCACATCACCTTGATCAAGCACTCAAAGCAAACTACATTTTTGAACGCGATGTCGACTATGTGATCCAAGAGGGGCAGATTGTTATCGTTGATGAGTTTACCGGGCGTCTCTCCGAAGGGCGTCGTTATTCCGAAGGACTCCATCAGGCATTGGAAGCCAAAGAGGGCGTTATTATCAAGGAAGAGACCCAAACCTTGGCCGACATCACCTATCAGAACTATTTCCGTATGTACGACAAAATCGGCGGTATGACGGGAACCGCGCAAACCGAAGCGGCCGAGTTTGCCCAAATCTACAGTCTCGACGTTATCTCGATCCCGACCAATGTGCCGGTTATCCGTCAAGACCTGAACGATTTGATCTATAAAACGGAAGCGGAAAAATTTGCCGCCGTGATCGCCAAAGTCAAAGAGCTACATGCCTCAGGTCAGCCGGTATTGATCGGTACGGCATCGATCGAAAAATCGGAAAAACTCCATGCCCTTATCAAAGCGGAGAAAATTCCTCATACCGTATTGAACGCGAAAAATCACGCTCAAGAGGGTGAAATTATTAAAAATGCCGGGGAAAAAGGGGCGATTACGATTGCAACTAACATGGCGGGACGCGGGGTTGATATCAAAGTCAGCGATGAGATCAAAGCTCTCGGAGGATTGTACATTATCGGAACGGAGCGGCATGAAAACCGCCGTATCGACAATCAGCTTCGCGGGCGTGCAGGGCGTCAGGGCGATCCGGGAACCAGTCAATTTTACCTCTCTCTCGAAGATAACCTATTGCGTATTTTCGGCTCTGATAAAATCAAAGCGATCATGGAACGTCTGGGTGTTGAAGACGGTGAGTACATTGAATCGGCGATGGTGACCCGTGCGGTTGAAAAAGCGCAGAAAAAAGTAGAAAATATGCACTTCGAAGGGCGTAAAAACATTGTCGAATACGATGATGTTGCCAACGAACAGCGTAAAATCATTTATCGTTTTCGCAGTGAGTTGCTCGATCCAGACTATGACGTTGCCGAGAAGATCAATCTAATCCGCAGCGACTATGTTGATCGTACGTTGGCGTATTGTGGCATTTTTGAGGGGATTAGTGAAGAGGAGATCGATCTTGAACGTCTGGTATTGACGATTAAAGAAGAGATGAATGCCGATATTGACGCATCTATGTACGGCGACAAAGCGTTTGCTACAATTCACGATACGACCCTCTCGATACTCAAAGCGCAATACGATGAAAAGATGTCCGTATTGGATGATCGGGTTCGCAGTGAAATTGAGCGCGAAATCTATCTCAAAACGCTTGACAGTGCGTGGCGTGAACATCTCTATCAAATGGACAGCATGAAAACGGGTATCCGTCTTCGCGCCTATAATCAAAAAGATCCGTTGGTTGAGTATAAAAAAGAGAGTTTTAATCTCTTTAGCGAGTTGGTTGAGACAATCAAATACGATACGATCAAAACCCTTCATGTCATCCGTTTCCGTGTGGAGAGTGCCGAAGAGGAAGCCGAAGCGTTGGCTCGCCAAATGGAATTGGAAAAACGTCAAGAGGCGATGCGGATGTCTCTTAACCATCAAGAACACGATACCGAAGAGAAAAAAATCGCCCGAAATGACGATTGTCCGTGCGGAAGCGGTCAAAAATATAAAAACTGCTGCGGAAAATCGGGACCGAAAAAAGGGGTATTTGCCTCTTGAATATCGTCTCCTATCTTGTCAAACGGTTTTTGCGCTTTGACAAAGAGCAGCCGTTTATCTTCCTTTCTGCACTCCTTGCGTTTTCCGGAATTGCCCTTGGGGTAATGGTTCTTATCATTGCCATGGCACTGATGAACGGTTTTGACAATGAGTTTAAGAAGAAACTCACCGTCATGAACTATCCGATCACGATCCAGCCCAAATTTTATGCAACGTGTGACACGGAATTAGTCAACACTCTACGTACACAGTTTCCCGATTTATCCTTTAGCCCGTATGTCACTTCTGCGGTATTATCGCGAAGCGGCGATCAGATGGAGGGGGGCTATTTATTCGGTGTCGATTTTGTACAAGAAGCCAAAGTTAATCGTATCGTTGCGGAGGGGTTAAAAACGAGAGTGCCGAGTAAATTTGAAGTGATGGTGGGTAAATCGCTCAAAGAGGAGTTTCAACTCTCTTCGGGGGACAAACTCACCTATATTTTCACTCAAATGGAGCCGGGTGGCATGGCACTCACCCCCAAAATCAAACGATTCGGTGTGGTATCGACGTTTAACTCTGGACTCAGTGCCTACGATAAAGGGTTCTCGTACACCTCAATCGACTCTTTGCAGCGTATTTTGGGGATCCCAGAGAACCTCTATGACGGTATCCATGTCCATTCTCCCAATCCGGAAGTTGATATAAAACGCCTTGCTGCCGTATTGCCCGATACCGTTTCGGTTCGCGGATGGTGGGAAGACAACGGCAACTTTTTTGCGGCTTTGAAAATGGAAAAAATGTCCCTCTTTATCGTTTTGATGCTGATCATCCTCATCGCCGCGATCAATATCATCTCTTCGTTGTTGATGACCGTGATGAATCGTCGCAGTGAGATTGCTTTGCTCATCTCATTAGGGGCATCCAAGCAAGAGGTCAAGAAAACCTTTTTGATTCTCGGTGTGGTTATCGGAGTACTCGGGATTGCAACGGGGGCAGTTTTGGGCTTTTTTGGGATGTGGATCCTTGGAACGTTTGATATCATCTCTCTTCCTAAAGATGTTTATCCCACGTCGACACTGCCGCTGGATTTGAGCGTCGTCGATTTCTTCTCTATCATCATTGGAGCATTTGTGATTGTCTTGCTCTCAGCATGGTATCCGGCAAAAAAAGCGTCTGAAGTGGATGTGTTGACGGTTCTACGGAACGAATAGAAGATGCTACAGCTATCTAAATAGCTGTAGACTAAGCCTTAGTGTCAAGATTTTGACCCAGACCGGTAAGCTCAGATCCTGAAACATTAGGAGTGGGCGATGCACTCTCTAATACTTTCATGATTCCCTGACCTTGTATTTCTAGCGCTTTTTTCATTGCATAGATTTCAAGCCCACTACTTACATTGCTGCTTATTGAATCCATTAGCGATACCTCCTCTAAAGGATTATTTATATATCGGTAGGGCGTGAGAATAGTTTAATTGGATTTTTTGTTTGTTGTTTTATCATCCATCATCCATAAAAACGGGTAAACCAGTGTCCGTTTGAGGATATTAAACGGAGCGGTAACGATCTCTTTTGTGATAGCCGTCTCTACTTTTGGGTCATCAAGCTTGCCGTTAATATTGAGTGTGGTGGAGAGAGAACCATCGTTTCCGAGCAGTATATATCCAACCATCGGGACTTTCCCCAACGTTGAGCCTAAATCGGTTTTGAGGGTTAGAAGACCGTCGATTTGATTATCGTTGAAATCGGCATGCCCGCTTCCTATGATTTTCATTTCAGGGGAATTGAGGGTAAAATTATCGACCGAAACAACCCCTTTTTTATACGCGATGTGGGCGTATCCCTCATCGACAGGAAGCCCTTTTGAATTGTAATTCGGTAGTGAAAACGTCGCCAAAGAGGGGACGGTATTAATAAACGCCAATACGTTATTAAGAACCTTATAATCTTTTAAAACAGTGTTTTCAACACGCATCAACCCCTCAAATGAATCGGTTTTCCCTTTGGCCTCAAACGAAAATTTACCTCCGCTAAAATCACTCAAAGCGAACAGATGTTTCATAAAGGTATCATTGAAGCCATCTCCCTCAATCGAAAAAAGCTCATTACGGATTTTGAGGTTTGCCGTTCCGTTCATATAGTGCATAGAAGCGTCAAAATTTTCATCGTTCATTATTGCACTTAGCGTATCGGTGAGAATTTTTCTACCGCTCATCAAATACAAATAAGAATTGGTTGCGTAGATCCGAATAGTTGGCAATGGATCGCTGTTGGAGTCGTTTTCCCGTTCGTTTTGATGTTTTGAGAGAAACTTGAACAATATCGGAAGATTGAGCCCTGCATTATTGGCACGGACATTGATCGTTTCGGGAGTTTGTGAGATAGTGATACGATCGTTGACCCGTACGGTGGTAGTCGTATTCTGATGGCTTCCGCTGAATTTATAATGGGACATCGGAATATCGTTGATAAGCATAAGCGGGTAGGGATATTCAACCTCTCCGTTAAAAGTGTAACGGGAGCTCTCCCCTGAATAGTAGATATTTAAGAAACCGTTGTCGATACTGTATTTTCGTAAAATCGGAGATCGAGTGGAGAGGAGTGAAATATCGTCCAGTGAGATTTTCCACCCTTTTGGGATGGTTGAAAAATGGGCGCGCAAAGCGGGTGCATTGATCATAATGGCATCATTATCCACATTGACCAACAATTCAAGAGACTCTTTTCGATCAATAATCGGAGACATCTTGGGTGAAAGAGGAATCATGTTTTCCAAAGAGACACGCCCTTTTTGCTGATCGATAGCGTATGAACCGCTAAATGAGCCTTTTAACAGATCCCCTAAAACAGTCTCCACATCATCAAATACTATCGAGTTGTTTTTGTATTCAATTTTAAACGGTGATGTCAAAATCGGCAGCTGGTGAACAGACCAAGCCGAAGCCCCCTCATTAGAGATTTGGAGGGCTTGATCGGCATAATGTAGCGTGAAATCGAGAGGAACATGTTGGAGTTCGACTTCTCCGAATTTGAACTGATTCAATCGGATAGTGGCATCTGTTTGTTTTTTACTGCCGTCAAAAATAGCGTTAATCGATCCTTTTACATTCTCCGCAAGAACGAACGGGAGTGACTGGATAGAGAGCATTGATCGTTGATAATCAAAGGGGGCTTCAAACGCTTCCAATGAGAATTTTTCGCCAAAGAAATTCCATTGTGAAGCTGAAACACTGACACTATCACCTTTAGGCGCAATGGTGTATGTAACGCTAAAAGGTTTGTTTGCCATTTGGAGAGCAAGATTCCCTTTGAGTGCCGAAACGGCGTAGGGATTGATTAAAACGACTCCGGTTTCCGCAGAAGCATCGTATTGGCCGTTCACTCGCGCATCGGCCAAATGATCACCATAGTGGGCGACAAAATCATTGAATACGACGCGTGTCCCTTCAAGACGGATTATGCCGCCTTCGGTTCTCAGAGGGATTTGATTCAATATAATCTCAGATGGCGAGGGAGAAAATGATCCTTTTGCAACGGTCGTAAAATCGTGTAAATTAATCGATAACGACAAGTCTACGGCGCAAACTCCCTGTGTCTGTTTGAGAGGCAAATCAATAGTGTAAAAATGAAGAAGCGCTAATATCGGATCATTGAGTTTGGCATGCGCGGTACGGATATACGCATCTAAAATCGTGTGTTCGGGAGCGAAATCGATGGTGAGATAGCTTTGTTCCGTCGGAAGAGAATAAAAGGAACCGTTTCTTGGGAGGATATAGAGCTTTCCGTTGGCAAATCGTAAATCGATTTGAGGTGCTTTGATCGGTTCAAATCCTGTTGCAAACGTGTAGGCTCCACCGATAACGGTTGCGTCGGCTTTGAGGCTCCGTATAAGCTCATTAGGCTCATTGTAATGGAATAGTCCGCTTAGGGTGTTGAGGCGTAGGTAAGAGGCTTTTGCGTATTCGTTGATCCATGGTTCTACTTCAGGATCAACACCGATAAAATCGATGAGTGGCTTGAGAGTAGTAAAGTTACCGGCTGCATCCGCTCTGAAACGGAGAGTATCGGAATCTCCTACAAAATGGGCGGTCATCTTGGGTGTTTGAGGGAGGGAAAGATCGAGGATGGCGTAAAGGCGTTGGTGTGTGAGATCCATTTTGAGGGTCGTACCGATTAGGGCTTCACGAAGCTGATAACGAGGCAGATGGAGAGAAAAATCACTGGAGTTCAGATCAAAGGTTCCGATAAAGCGGACATTGTCTTCTCCGTAGAGCGTTAGGTATCCTTTGCGGTTTTTTTGGTAATCCAAAGATCCTTTAATGTTTTTATATTGAATAATATCTATTTGGATTGAACTGACCCAATTCTTGACATTTCGGATGATATTCGGGAGTTTTGAGAGAGGTTTGAGGGAGAGGGCGGTATTGTCCGATTTTACAGAACTGAAATCTAATTTTGCCGCTTTAATATGGAGTGAATTGTCCCATTTTAGGTATAATTGCTCTACTTTGACCCCCCCTAAGGAAAGCTTGTCGATGCGCAAACCCTCTAATAAAGCGATAAAAGTAAAAAAACCGAGAAAAAAAATGAAAAGTAAAAAAAATAGAACGCTTTTGTGGGTTTTTGGGATTATCTTGGTGGCGATTATTTCTTTCATAGCGTACCTATTTTCTACCGTTACATCCCCCAAAATCGTCTATATCCCGCAAGGTTCAGTCTTTAAAAGTATATCACACCTCCAAAAAGATGGGGTAAATCTTCATAAAATAGATGCCTTTATTTTGCGCTTTATCGGTCAGCCGCAGCAAGGGTGGATAGAGGTAAAAGAACCGAAGATGAGCCGTATCGGTTTTTTGTATTATCTAACAACTGCAAAAGCCGTTAGCCGAGCTGTGACGTTGATTCCAGGTGAAACTACGGAGATCTTTTTGCGTCAGATGGCGGAAGAACTTTCATTGAATAACGATAAACTTCATGAGGCGTATGAGAAACATGCCCGTTTGAAAGAGGGTAATTTTGTCCCTGAAACCTACAGCATTCCGAATGAAATCAGTGAAGAGAAGCTTATAGTTCATCTGCTGAATGAATCCGACAAGAAAATGAAAAAACTGGCAATGAGGTATCATTTGGATTCTGAAAGCCAAAAATGGTTACAAATTGTAACAAAATCTTCGGTTATCCAAAAAGAAGCCGCTTCAATCTCCGATATGCCGTATGTTAGCTCTGTCATCGATAACAGGATCAAAAAGGGGATGCGCCTCCAAATGGACGGGACACTAAATTACGGTGAATTTTCTCATCAAAAGGTGACTGCAGCTCGTATTAGAACGGATAAAACTCCCTATAATACGTACAAGAATAAAGGATTACCGCTTTATCCCGTATGTAATGTATCCAAAGAAGCGATCGATGCGGCTATCAACCCCGCACATACCGACTACCTCTATTTTGTTCGAGGTAAAAATGGGGAGCATGTGTATAGTAGTTACTTTTCTACACACCATAAAAATATAGTAAATGCTACAAAATGAAACATATTTGCAACTTTCTGCACCTAAAAGTGTTTCAAACAGTAAAAATTTCTCTGTAAGTGTTATGATGCTCGTATAAAAAAATAACAGGAGAACCTGATGGCAAAAATCATTTGGTCAGTAATCGATGAAGCACCAGCTTTGGCTACCTATTCGCTTCTTCCAATCGTAAACGCATTCACAAAAGCAGCAGGTATAGAAGTTGTTACAAGTGATATTTCTCTTGCAGGTCGTGTTATCGCTACTTTTCCAGAGAGAATGAGTGACGCTCAGCGTATTCCAGATAATCTTGCACAATTGGGTGTGGTTGTTACTCAACCTGATGGTGTAATTATCAAACTTCCAAATATTTCGGCATCGATTCCACAACTAAAAGCGTGCATCGAAGAACTTCAAACTCAAGGTTACGATCTTCCGGCATATCCTGAAGATCCGCAAACCGATGAAGAAAAAGAGATTCAAGCACGTTATGCAACATGTCTTGGTTCTGCGGTAAATCCCGTTCTTCGTGAGGGGAACTCAGATCGTCGTGCAGCGGTTGCGGTTAAAAACTTTGCAAAGAAAAACCCGCACAAACTTCGTGCATGGGATGCTGATTCAAAAACACGCGTTGCTCACATGAGCAGCGGTGATTTCTACGGAAATGAGCAATCCGTTACGAAAAAAGGTGACGGAAAAGTTGTAATCGCTTTGAATGGTAAAACCCTCAAAGAGATCAACGCACTTGATAAAGAGGTACTTGACGGTACATTTATGTCCGCTAAGGCACTTCGCAAATTCCTTGCAGAGTCAATGGATGAAGCGAAAGAAAAAGGGATCCTTTGGTCGATCCACCTAAAAGCAACAATGATGAAAGTAAGTGACCCGATCATGTTCGGTCATGCGGTATCGGTTTTCTTCAAAGATGTTTATGAGAAATTTGCAGACGATTTCAAATCTGTCGGTATCAATCCAAATCTCGGTCTTGGTGATCTTGAGAAAAAAATGCAAAAACTTTCAGCAGAAAAACAAGCGCAGATCAATGCAGCAATGCAAGCGGTCTACGCAGCTCGCGCACCGATGGCGATGGTTGATTCGGATAAAGGGATCACAAACCTTCACTTCTCAAACGACATCATTATCGATGCTTCGTTGCCGGTTGTTATACGTGACGGCGGGAAAATGTGGGGACCGGACGGAAAAGTAAACCAATGTGTCGTTACGATTCCGGATCGCTGCTATGCAACGATGTATTCTGAAATTGTCGAAGATTGTAAAAAGAACGGACAATTTGATGTTACCACAATGGGATCCGTTTCAAACGTCGGTTTGATGGCTCAAAAAGCGGAAGAGTACGGTTCACACCCGACAACGTTTGAAATCCCAGAAGACGGTGTAGTTACCGTGA
>NZ_JAEMQA010000131.1 GCF_022759005.1 Sulfuricurvum sp.
TTTTTTCATCTGTGTGTAATCTTTTTAAGATACAATCCCGTTTGTTATAATTTTGTGAGGATTGGAACTATATGAAAAAGTTATTCTTTCTGCTGCTGGTCTGTGCCGCTTTACAAGCTGATGACGTGTATGAGGGAGACCTTAGCGCGACCGAAGCACACGAAATGCAAAAAAAGGGCGAAGCGATCATTGTCGATGTCCGTACTACCCTCGAATACATCTATACGGGGCATGGAGAGGGATTTATCAATATCCCCGCCTATGAGTGGACCTATATCCCAAAATCGATCGAAGAGCGGGTAAAAAGTTCGGAGTTTGAGCTCAAAACCGACAAGGCAAAAGAGCATAAAGATATTCAAAAGCTCTACGATGCCAAAGAGGTTTTCAACAAAAATTTCGTCACCGATGTCATGACTGCCATGAAAATGCGTCACGTCGACTCGGTTATTCTGGTCTGCCGAAGCGGTCCAAGATCAAAAGCGGCAGCGAATCTCCTCGCCAAAGAGGGGATCAAAGCTTATAATCTCGAAAACGGATTTATGTTCGGATGGAAAGAGGCAAAATTGCCGTATGACGGTTTTTGATGATTCATTTTGAATGCCTTCGGAGCAGGTCTTCGATTGGCCGATCCGTTATCGTTTGATAACGTCGCTCTCTTTTACCCACAGTTCCTGATCCGCTCTTGTCCACACACGATTCACAAAATATCCGGTAATTTTAACCCATCCGTTTGCAGCCGTTCCAGAGGTAAACGAACGACGAGCTTCCCATGTATCGACGACATGTCCCCCCGGTGCACTGTAAATCGGTGCATCGCTTGCCATACGGTATACACAAGGAGCTGATTTTTTCACCGGTTCTGCAGCCGTGAGAGGAGTTTTTGATTCAACCGCTGTTTTTGGTGTCACTTTCTCCGCAACCGCAGCTACAGGGCGATCTTTGTAGACCACTTTTTCGACAATCTTTTCTTGAATCACCGGACGGTCTTTGTAAACGATTTTTTCAACTACTTTCTCTTGCGGTATCAGACGGTCTTTATAGACCACTTTTTCAACGATTTTCTCTTTGATCACCGTTTTCGCACCGGTTGTATTTTTGAGTTTCGCGATCGTCGCTTGTGCTGCAGAGAGTTCGCGTTGCAATGCGACGATTTTTTCGGTCGGTTCAACGACTTTCGTTACCGTTACTACTTTTTCATGAACGGATGAAGTCGTTTTAGGAGTATTTTGCAACTGTATGATGGTGGCATTGGCTTTTGCCAATTCGTTTTGGAGCGCTTTGATCTTGTTACTTTGATCGGGGTTCGTATTCACAACAGGTGTAGGAACCGGTGGTGTACTTTGCGTGGGCTTGGAACGGAGCTTTTCGATCTCAGCTTTCGCCGATGCCAAAGAGGCACGCAATGCAACAACCTCTTTGTCGGTTTTTCCCATCGACTTTTCGAGTTGTTCAGCATCCATTTTTGCTTTAACCAATGCGCTTTTGAGGCTTTCACGCTCGATTTTTCCCACTTTGATCGCATTAGCCTCTTTTCCAAGACGCTCATTCAAAGCCGAAGCATCACGCAGTTGCTGATCTTTCAGAGTCAACGAACGTTCCAGACTCTGAACAACCCCTCTTTTTTGAGAGAGTTCCCGTTCGATATCGGTGTTGAGTTTTTTGAGCGATTGAAGCTCACTGTTGGTTTGTTTGATCTGATTTTCGAGATTACCGATCCGTGTCTGGTATCCTTTGATTTTTGCGGCACTCTCGGAAGCCGAAACACTATTATTTTGTGTTTGTCGACACTCCTCGTATTTTTGCCGTAAATTAGCGACTTCGTTAATCACATCTTGAAGATTAGTATTCGCGCCGTAGAGATACATCGCACCGAGTGCACTGAGCAAAACCGCTTTTTTCACCGAGATCCTTTTTTGGTTAGCTTCACACCCATCTCCAAATGGTGAGTATAGGGGAACTGATCAAACGCCGCCATCGCATCGATCGTATGAGTCTGGCTCAATATCTCCAAATCCCGCAGCAATGTTTCGGGATTGCATGAGATATAGAGCAAATGATCGAACCGCGACGCAAAGGCACACGGCTCTTCTCCCAGTCCCGCACGTGGCGGATCGACGAAGAGGGTTTTGAGGCGATAATCGGATACACGCAACCCCTCAAGACGGCGAAATTCGCGCACGCCGTCCAACGCCTGAGTAAACTCCTCAGCCGAGAGTCGGACAAACTCGATGTTCTCAACACCATTGAGTGCCATGTTTTGTTTCGCCGCATGAATAGAGGCTTTGGAGATTTCCGTCGCCAATACGGCATCGAATTTCGAGGCAAACGGGATTGTGAAGTTCCCCGCACCGCAATAGAGTTCGAGCAAATCGCCCCCGATATTGTCGAGTTGTGCAAGTGACCACTCGATCATCTGCTCATTCACCCTCGGATTGGGTTGGGTAAAACTGTTCTCGATATGGATGTAGCGATACTCTCTGCCTTGAATATGGAGCGTTTCGGTCACATAGTCCTGAGAGAGAACCAGCTTTTGCTTTCGGCTCCGCCCGATGACATACACACCGAGCCGTTTTTCGAGTTCTCGCGCTTTTGTCTGCCACTCCTCATCGAGCGGTTTGTGATAGAGCATACTCAGCGTCATTTCCCCATCGCCTGAAGCTAAAAAATCGACCCCAAACAGCTTGTGAGCGATCCCTAAATCACTGATTTCGATGAGGAGTTTATCCATCACCGATGCAATATGAGGGGAGACAATCGAACACCGCTCGATTTTCAACGATCCTTGCCGATCGAGACGGCTCATCGCATAGGAGATTCCTCCATCGTCATGATAGATTTTGAATTCGGCGCGAGAGCGGTAGTGTTGTACGGGAGAAGGGCACACAGCAATTTCACCCGAATAGAGCGGAGAAAACATCTCTTTGACCGCGGATACTTTGTGGCTCAGTTGTCCCTCATAACCGTTCTCATAATCACGGCAGCTGCCGCACACCCCGAAATAATTACACTGCATATACTACCCTATTTGACACTGGCGATCAGATTGCCGATGAGGAGATTCCATCCGTCCACCATGACAAAGACGAGTATCTTAAACGGCATCGAGATCATAACCGGAGGGAGCATCATCATCCCCATCGACATCAAAATCGAAGCAACAACCATATCGATGACCAAAAACGGCAAGAAGAGCAGAAACCCGATCTCAAAGGCCGTTTTAAGTTCGCTGATCATAAACGCCGGGATCACGATGGTAAGGGGAACTTCTTTGATCGATTGAGGGTTTTGCATGTGACGGATACGCAAGAAAAGGGCTAGATCTTTTTCACGGGTATTACGCACCATGAAATTTTTGAACGGTTCGGTCGTTTTTTCAAACGCTTCATCATAGGTAATCCGCTCTTCACTGTAGGGCTTTATCCCCTCATCATATGCTTTCGTCGCCACCGGTTCCATGACAAAGACCGTCAAAATGAGCGCAAGCATAACGAGTAACTGTGTCGGAGGAACTTGCTGTGTTCCGAGCGCCTGACGCAAAAATCCAAATACAATGACAAAACGGGTAAAGGTGGTCATCACCAGCACCAAACTCGGGGCTAAAAAGAGGACGGTGAGAACTAATAGTACATTGAGAGAACTGACCACTTCTGCCGGAGTTTCAGGCGCTGTGAGATTAAAATTCATTGCGGGTACTTGCGGATCAGCACCCCATAGTGCAAAAGGGATAAAAAGAAGCAAGAAGACAAAACGACCCAAATTGACACTCCCGAAATTAAAAAAGTGATAATACCATAGACTAAGGGTGGTTCTCGTTAAAATCTGATAAAATATCGCGAATAATTACTAGGAGCCATCATGTCCAACTCTCTCTCAATCGTCATTTTAGCCGCCGGCAAAGGGTCTCGAATGAAATCGCCAAAAGCTAAAGTACTGCATGAGATTTGCGGACGAGAGATGCTTTATTACTCGATCAAAGCCGCGCGTGAGATCACCGATGATGTCATCGTCGTCGTCGCCCACCAAAAAGATGCCGTCATCGCTGCGATGGAAAAATATTTTGAGAATCTCACCTTTGTCACCCAAGATGCCGAAAACTTCCCCGGAACCGGAGGAGCAATGATGGGGGTGCATCCTAAATACGACGATGTCCTCGTCCTCAATGGCGATATGCCGCTTATAGAGCGTTCGTCTATTGAAAAATTCCTCGCCAATCCTGCCGACATCGTGATGTCGGTTATCCCGCTCGATAATCCATCGGGATACGGACGTGTCGTCATCGAAAACGATCGCGTTCAACGGATTGTCGAAGAGAAAGATGCAACAGATGCCGAAAAAGCGATCAACACCGTCAATGCGGGAGTGTACGCGTTCAAGCATCATGTTCTCCAAACCTATATCCCAAAATTATCCAATGCGAATGCCCAAGGGGAGTACTACCTCACCGACGTCATCGAAATGGCGCGTAACGACGCTCTCTCCATTTCACCGCTCTATGTCGAAGAGGTAGAGTTTAAGGGAGTCAACTCCAAAAATGATCTCACCAATGCCGAGATGATTATGATGGATCGGCTCCGCCGCACATGGATGGATGCGGGAGTGATCATGCAGCTGCCCGAAACGATCTATCTCGAAGAGGGGGTGCAATTTGAGGGGGAGTGTATCATCGAAAACGGTGTCCGACTCTGCGGTAACACCCTCATCTCCCATTCGCATATCAAAGCCCATAGCGTCATCGAAGACTCTATTGTCAAAAACTCCGATGTCGGACCGCTCGCTCATCTGCGACCGCTCAGCATACTCGAAGAGACCCACGTCGGAAACTTCGTCGAGGTGAAAAAATCGACCCTCACAGGAGTCAAAGCGGGACATTTGAGCTATCTCGGCGATGCGACTATCGATAGCGGAACCAACATCGGCGCGGGAACGATCACCTGCAACTACGACGGTGTCAAAAAATACCAAACCATCATCGGCAAAAACGTCTTCGTCGGCAGCGATACTCAGCTCGTGGCACCCGTAGAGATCAGTGACAACGTCATGATCGCCGCAGGAACAACCGTCACGGCAGGAAAATACGAGAGCGACATCCTCATCCTCAGCCGTACCCCGATCCGTAAAGTAGCGGGATTTTTCACCAAATTTTTCGGCAAAGGGAAATGATGATTCTCCCTTCCAATCTTTTAGAGGGCAAAAAGATCCTCCTTGGGATAACAGGCTCGATTGCAGCGTACAAATCGCTTGAGCTGCTTCGTCTTTTTATCAAAGCGGGGGCGGAGGTACGGGTTGTGATGACCCCTGCCGCGAAAAAGTTTGTCCAACCGCTGAGTTTTGAAGCGCTCAGCCGCAACCGTGTTCTCGATGATGAGAACGAATCGTGGGCGGATGATTTTAACCATATCAAGATTACACAGTGGGCTGATCTCTTCGTTATCGCCCCTGCCACCGCCAATACTATCGCCAAACTTGCCAATGGTATCGCCGATACGATGCTGACTCAATGTGCCTTGGCTTTTCCGGGAATCAAACTCATTGCCCCTTCCGCCAACACCAATATGATTCACAATCCGATGATTCAAGCCTCCCAAAAAATGCTCGCCATCGCCAATTACGAAATTATCGCAACACAAACCAAAGAGTTGGCGTGTCAGGTTGTCGGTGATGGTGCTATGGCGGAACCGCAAGAGATTTTTTGGCAAAGCGCCCGAATACTGCTCAAAAGTGATTTTTGGAGTGATCGCCGTGTGATCGTCACCGGAGGCGGAACGATCGAAAAACTCGACGATGTCCGCACCATTTCCAACCGTTCCAGCGGCAAAATGGCCTCGGCACTTGCAACCGCACTTTTTTTGCGGGGAGCAGACGTCAATCTGATCGCAACGCGCTTCGATTCCGATCTCCCCTCCTCCATTCACACCATCGATGTGGAAAGCTCTTTGGAAATGGATGAGTATCTCACCGATTCGATCCGTATCGCCAAAAAAGGGAAACTTTCCAAGCCTTCGCTCATTCACGACGCGCCGATAGCGTTGATCCAAAAAGAGCCGTTTTTATTTATGGCAGCGGCGGTGAGTGATTACATTCCAACCCATCCGCAAGAGGGAAAACTAAAAAAAGAGCTTCTCGGAGAATCGTGGACGATCAGCATGCAACAAAATCGCGATCTTCTTGCTTCATGCAACAAAGAGGGGATCAAAACGGTTGCGTTCAAAGCCGAAACTGATTCCGCCGTTGCAACCCAAAATGCGAAAAAGTTGTTGATCAACAAAGGGGCTAATGCCGTGTGTCTCAACATCATCGATGCGTCCAATCCTTTCGGAAGCGATACCAACCGTATTGATTTTATCACCGCTGAGCAGAGTGTCGCATTGCCTCAATGTGATAAACTCTCCCTCTCGTTGAAACTTTTAGAACACGCAGAAATGCTATGAGCAACCAGCCTCGCCATATCGCCATTATCATGGACGGAAACGGCCGCTGGGCAGAGGCGCAGGGGAAAAGCCGCACCTACGGACATGAGCGTGGTGCAGAAACGGTACGCGCGATTACCACCTACTGCGCCCAGCACAAAGAGATTGACCGCTTGACTCTCTATGCATTCAGTACCGAAAATTGGAAACGCCCGAAAATCGAAGTCGAATTTTTGATGAAACTGCTCGAAAAATACCTCAAAAACGAACGTGCTACGTATCTAAAGAATAATATCCGCTTTGAGCCGATCGGCGATCTCTCGATCTTTTCCAAATCGCTCCGTGCGGTCATCGACGACGTTCAGAAAGCAACTCAAGGATGCAACGGTTTAGTACAATGTCTGGCGCTTAACTACGGTGGGTGCGATGAGATTGTCCGTGCCGCCAATACATTATGCCAGCGCGGCGAACTCATCAGTTTCGATACGCTCAATGCTCAGCTCGACTGCTCTCACGACGTCGATCTGCTCATTCGTACGGGAGGGGATCAGCGCCTCTCTAATTTCCTCCTTTGGCAATCAGCGTACGCGGAGCTTTTCTTTACCAAAACCCTTTGGCCCGAATTCACCGCCGATGAGCTTGAAGCCATTATCAAAAAATTTAAAACCGTTGAAAGACGTTTCGGAGGATTGAACTGATGGAATTAGTGTTTGTATTTATCTTTGGAGCACTGATTGGTTCTTTTTTAAATGTCGTCATTCTCCGTATACCGCGCGATGAGAGCGTCGCATTCCCCGCATCGCATTGTATGAGCTGTAATACTCCTCTACGTGCATGGCACAACGTTCCGATCATATCGTGGTTTATGCTTCGCGGAAAATGTGCCTTTTGCGGTGAAAAAATTTCGATTCAGTATCCGATGATCGAACTTTTCAGCGCTCTGATTTTCCTTTTCAGCGCAATGAAGTTCGGTCTCTCGTTCCAAGCGCTCGGTATCGCTCTCACCTTTGATTTGCTCCTTGCCCTCTCTGCCATCGACTACCGTTACAAGGTGGTCCCCGACAGTCTGAACCTCGGTGCATTGAGTATTGCGATTGTGAGCGTCAGTTCTTTTACACAATTAGGGTACAACGTCACCAATGCCCTCCTGTTTGCGGGCGGGTTTTCACTGCTTCGTTTTTATGTCTCCTACGCCATCAAACGAGAAGCGATGGGAGAAGCCGATATTATGATCGCCGCAACCATGGGGGCGCTGCTCGGGGTTAAACTAGGGCTTGTTGCAATCTTCTTGGGCGCAGTGTTGGCACTTCCCGCATTGCTCTTGACCCGCGATGAGAGTGACGCGTCCAAGGAGCTCCCTTTTATCCCTTTTCTCGCGATGGGGTGCTGGATCGTTTTAATGTTCGATAGCTATGTCAACAACTATCTAGTGGGGATATATGGGTAAATTACGCGGCTATATTTTATCTCACCTATCGATTCTGTTTTTTTCGATCTTTCTCCCGCTGTTCGCGATTGCATCGGTCATCTTCCTGATCAAACTCGCCACCTATACAGCGATCATCCAACTCTCCATTATCGAGATGGTAAAACTCTATTTGTTTGTTATTCCGGAGCTGTTGTTCTATACACTCCCGATCTCTTTTGTCGTTGCCGGAGCATTGAGTCTGTATAAACTCTCCAATGACAATGAGATGGTCGTCGTTTTTTCGTTGGGAATTTCACCCTCGTATGTCGCGCGGGTGTTGGCGATTCCCGCTTTGTTGCTCACCCTCTTATTGTTAATTGATTTCATTATTGTCACCCCTTACATCAAAATCATCTCGGCAAACTTTTTAGAGAAAAAAAGGGCTGAAGCCAAATTCAACCTCACCGCTTCCGAGTTTGGCCACCACTTCGGAGACTGGATGCTTTTCGTCAACAAAAGCGATCCGAATTCCCGTGTATTTCAAGATGTTGTCCTTTTTAACAAAGCGATGAAAGACGAGGTTCTCATCCAATCGGATAAGGCCGAACTAATCAATGAACGCGGTACTTTGAAACTCAAACTCGACAACGGTGAGAGCTACAGCTACAATAACCAGCTTTTAAAAATGATGCTTTTTAAAACCGCGTTTATCAACGATAAAATATCCACTGATCCGATGATTTATCGCAATACGATTGATTACTGGACCAACAATGAACTGCGTGAACGGAAAAATCAGCGCTTCATCACAAACTCTTTGCTGAGCCTTTTTCCATTCATCTCTATCTTTTTGATTATTGCATTGGGAGTCGTCCATGCACGCCACCAGAAACGGTGGATTTATCTGTGGCTTTTCTTCTCGGTTATAGGGTTTTATGCCGCATCCGTGATTACCCAAAAATGGCTCGGTTTTCACACCATTTGGGTTATGGCGCTCCTGTGGGCTCTCTTTGGATACAGTTTTTATAAACGTCTGGTGGGGAGCCGGTTTTGAGCCGTATCAAAATAACCCTGAGCTACAACGGCTCGGCGTTTATGGGTTCTCAACAGCAGTCCAATACGGACAACACTGTGATGGGGCATCTCATCACCGTACTCCATCGGCTCAAAATCACAGCTACCCCAAAAGCCTCCGGACGAACCGATCGTGGCGTCCATGCCACCCATCAGGTTATCCATGTCGATGTTCCGGAATTTTGGAGTGATTTAGTACGGCTCAAAGAGATGCTCAACGTCCAGCTCCCCTCCGCGATGCGGATACGGCGGATCGAATTTGTAGAAAGCGAATTTCATGCCCGATACAGTGCGAAGCGCCGTGTTTATCGCTATATTATCAAAGAGGATGCAATCAATCCGTTCGAAGACAACTTCGTCACCTTTGTCCCCCATCTGAACCGTGAAGCGATTTGTGATGCCATTGGATGTTTTATCGGTACTCATAATTTTGAACTCTTCAAAAAAAGCGGCGATGATTTGGAACACCATACCCGTATCATCTATCGCGCCTACACCTACTCGCACAAAGGGTATTTTATCCTCGTCTTCGAGGGGAACGGATTTTTACGTTCCCAAATCCGCCTTATGGTTGGTTTCTTGCTCCGTATCTCGGCGGGGAAAGCGACCAAAGAGCAGCTCATCGAGCAGATCAGTTGCATCAAACGCCACTCCACCGATATCGCACCCCACAACGGACTCTATCTCACGCACATCAAATACTGATATATACTTTTCTTTTTTACAAGAAAAGTATCAAAAGAAAATCGTCCTTCGAGCAAATCGCTGGCGCGACTCTTGCACTTCTGCTTCGCGCGCCGCTTTTAAGGATGCTCTGCGGACAGCAATTAAAATAATCCCGCAATCCAATACCTAAAGCCGCTCCGAAGGCAGAAGTGCCAAGAGGAGCGAAGCGTTCTTGGATTGCGGTATGCTCTTTTGGTACTTTTCGGCTAAACAGAAAAGTACATATCTTTCTTTTCAAAAACAGTACAAAAGTAAGTTTAGTGTATTTGACTAAACTTAC
>NZ_JAEMQA010000053.1 GCF_022759005.1 Sulfuricurvum sp.
ATTGGTCCGGTGGACAAATCCGAAACACTCGGAAATCGTTGCCGCAGACTATACCCTTTCGTATCAAAAAGTGATTGTCATAGGGGGGATGTACGGATTTGCGAAATGGGCAAATCGTGATCAAAGCGATTTCTATTATACGTCGCTTGCCGATTTTAAACCGACAATTTATAAGATGAACCTCTTTAGTGGAAAAAAAGAAAAAGTAATCAGTTCAGACGGTATGGCGGTGTGCTCAGATGTGAGTGAAGATGGGAACCGTCTTTTATTAACACTGGCTCCCAACGGTCAACCCGATATTTATATGTATGACACAACTACCGGAGTGAAAACACAAATTACCAATTATGCCGGCATCGACGTCAACGGTCAGTTTATGGGAGACGGATCTATCGCATTTGTCTCCAACCGTTTTGGTTATCCGAATATTTTTTCGATGCGTCCGGGGAGCAATGCCGTATCTCAACTCGTATACCAAGGAAAAAACAACTCATCGCTAAGCTCGTACAAAAACTTTTTGGTTTATAAAGCACGTGAAAACAGTGCAACGTACGCCGGAAATGCTTTTAATCTTCATTTGCTTTCGATCAATTCCGGTAATGTTAAACGATTAACCGCATCAGGAGAGAACGATTTTCCTAAATTTTCGCCTGACGGTGAAGCTATTTTGTATATAAAACAAGAGGGACCGCGCAGTTCAGTGGGTGTGATCCGGTTTGGTTTGAACAAAAGCTTTATTTTTCCACTAAAAATAGGAAGAATTGAATCGATTGATTGGTAAAATTATCCATTTTTCGATATTATTCCATCATATTTATTATCCGGAGGAGATATCATGATGAAAAAAGTTGCTTTTTTAAGCGCAACTGTAGCAATGTTGGTTTTGAGCGGATGTAGTTCAAAAGAGCCTGTGATCGATGCAACTGCGATCAATGCAACTGCAAACGGAGCATCTGCTGGAACAAACGCAAATGCGACAGATGGCACTGCGGGTGCTAACGGTTCTGTTATTTCGCCGATGACAAACGCGAATGCGACAGATGGCACTGCGGGTGCTAACGGTGCGAACGCAACTGGTTCAGACGGTAAATTGGTAAGCATTTTGTTTGATTTCGACAAATTTGATATCCGTGCCGACATGCAAGATGTAATGACTAAAAATATCATGCTATTGAAAGGTAAAACAATCAAACTTGAAGGTAACTGCGATGAATTCGGTAGTGACGAGTATAACTATGCACTTGGTCTTAAACGTGCAAACGCAGTTAAAGCAGCTTTGGTTAACGGCGGTATAAGTGCCGATGCGATCTCAATGACCAGTCTTGGCGAAAGCAATCCTGTTTGTTTGGAAAAAACTCAAGAGTGCTGGGCTAAAAATCGTCGCGTAGATTTCAAACTTCCGTAAATGCGTTCGTTAGTACACATTTCTCTCCTACTCTCATCTGCTCTTCTTGCTTCTGAACCTTCAGTGTTCGGAGCGGGAGATTTAAATAATCCCAATCCTTACGGTCTTACTCACGAAGAAAAATTGATTCTTGAGAATAAAAAAGAGATTCAGAGCGTTATTCAAAAAAACAGTGCGCAAAATGCGAAAGTTGAGACGGTCGCGGAACGCCTTGATGGGATGCAGGGGATTATAGAAGGGCTCAGTCAACGATCAAATGAGCAAACGTTAGTTCTGCAAAAATTGCAAGAAAAAGTGGGATCGGAGAGTAATGCTTCTCTAAGCCTTAGTGACTTGCAAAAGCAGGTGAGTGCAAACACTGAAAATATTGTTCAGCTTAAAACATTGCTCGAAGAACTTTCCCGTGTTGTTGATGACATTAATGCCAACTATGTTACAAAAGAGCAGTTTGCAGCATTGATTAAACAACTCAAAGTGAGCATTCCCGACACATCTGCATCCATGAGCACTATGTCTAATGGTGCACTTGAAAAAGAGGCAAATCGTCTTTTTGATCAAAAGCAATACGCAGATGCGCAAAAATATTTTGAACAAATGGTACAGAAAAAACATAAAGTTGCTGAAGCACTTTTTATGATCGGTGAAACGCAATTTGAGCGCAAAAATTATAAAGAAGCGATTGGAAGTTACAAAGAATCTGCGTCACGTAACGAAAAAGCGATGTATATGCCGACATTACTGCTCCATTCAGGGCAATCAATGGAAAAAACCGGAGACAAAGCAACCGCAAAAGCATTTTATCAAGCGACAGTTTCCAAGTACAGTGGAACGGGAGCGGCCAAAGAGGCTCAAGAGCGCTTATCAAAGTTAAAATAACCTCGTTTCTCTAAGTTGAGCCTTTCAGCATTGTTAGAGGTAAATGTGCTAAAATCGCACAAACTAAAATTAAGGCATTTAAAATGGCAATTGAAAACAATCAAATCGTATCGATTGAATACGAAGTACGTGACGGCGGAACCGTTGTTGACAGTAACGTTGGCGGACATCCGTTGACATTCATGTTTGGAAAAGGACAAATCATCCCTGGTCTTGAGAGCGGGATCGCACATATGAATATGGGTGAAAAAGGGGACGTTCTTGTGAAAGCTTCAGATGCGTACGGCGATTACAATGAAGAAGCGCAACAAGAGCTTCCGCGCGAACAATTTGCAGGGATCGATTTGAATGTCGGAATGACATTGTACGGTCAAGGCGAAGATGGAGGAACCGTTCAAGTGATCGTTAAAGAGATCAAAGATGACACGGTCATTATCGATTTCAATCACCCGCTTGCAGGTAAAGATTTGATGTTCACGGTTTCAATCCTCAATGTGCGTGATGCATCAGCAGAAGAAGCAATGACTGGAATCCCGGCTGAAAACCGCGTTGAACAAGGCGGATGTTGTGGAAGCGGTGGTAATCACGGCTGTGGATGTCACTAATTTTCTAACGGCTTCTCCCTCTTCGGTTGAAGCGTTTAAAACGGCAAATTTACTCAAAGGTTTAGGGGTAAATGCCATTATCTTGGGAGAACGGGGAACAGGGAAGCTTACTCTGGCCCGTTACATCCTCCCTCATGCACCCATCATTGATGCGAGCCATTTTGACGAACTTTTGGATGCGATAGAATCCAACAGCGAAGTGATTATTCATCGGCTTGACAGTGTAGCTAATCTCAAACGTCTTATTGAAACGATCCAAAAAACACATACCCGTGTCATAGCAACCGGCGGCGGACGCTATTCTCAAGATCAGTTGGATGAGATTTTTACGATACGTCTCGCGCTTCCTCCATTATGTGAGAGACAAGAAGATGTCAAAATTCTTGTAGAAGCTTTTGTCAAAGAGGCAAGAGAGACGTTGGGAAAATCTGAATCATTTGATTTAGAAGGGTTTGTCCCCGATTTGAGTGAAAATGCTCTTTCATTACGACGGCAGGTCTATCTTCATTATCTTTTTGACAGCATTAATGAAAACGATTTAATGGGAATGATGGAACATTATTTGGGAGAGAAACTCGGAAGCAACAACGATTATCGCAACTATCTTCATTTGTATGAAGTCCCTTTGATACGTGCGGGGATCAAACGATTTAAATCCCAATTGCAATTGGCGGAGCGTTTAGGACTTAACCGTAATACGCTTCGCAAAAAAATTGCGGACCACTCTGAGTATAAATTAGAAACAAAGGAATAATAATGTCACAAAAAATTGCAATGATTTTCCCGGGACAAGGGTCTCAAACAATCGGAATGGGGAAGTCTTTTTATGAAAACAGCCCTTTAGCGCGTGAAATGTTTGAAAAAGCGGGCGAACGAATCGGTGTCGATTTCACCAAACTTTTGTTTGAAGAAAATACGCAACTCGATCAAACGGAGTATACACAGCCGGCTATTTTACTCATTTCGATGATTGCTTATAAGCTCTTTCAAGAGGCGCGCCCTACGGATGCCGCGATGTTTTTGGGACACTCATTGGGTGAGTTCAGTGCATTGTGTGCATCCGGTGCGATCGATTATGTCGATGCGGTAGAACTGGTTCATAAACGCGGAAAGCTTATGGGACAAGCGTGCGAGAATATCAATGCGGGGATGATGGCGATTTTGGGGCTGGATGATGCGGTTGTAGAAAATCTTTGTGCTGCGGCCAATGCAGAGGGTAAAAAAGTGTGGCCGGCAAACTACAATCAAGCCGGTCAGCTGGTGGTAGCGGGGATCAAAGAAGACCTTCAAGCAATGGAGAGCGTCTTCAAAGAAGCGGGTGCAAAACGGGCATTATTGCTCAATATGTCGATTGCGAGCCATTGTCCGCTTCTGGAATCTGCGATGGAACCGTTAGCCGAGACGATGGAAAAGATGATCTCGGATACGTTCAGCGCTCCGATTATCTCTAACGCTACCACTGCACCGTACTCATCAAAATCAGAAGCGATAGAGCGGCTTAAAGTTCAGTTGGTTCAGCCGGTAAAATACAAGCAATCGATTGAAGCGATTGCCGGTGATATTAATTTGATGATCGAATTCGGTAACGGTGCGGTTCTCAAAGGGCTTAACAAACGAAACGCTCCAGATGTCGAGACACTTGGAATCAGTGATATGGATTCTCTTGCAAAGGTATGTGAAGCGCTCGCATGAAAGTCGCTCTAATCCAATCCGCACCGAAACTCAATCGTACCAATCTGAGAGATGTATTGGCATTGGTTGAAGCGAATAAGAATGCGGAAGTGGTCGTTTTTCCCGAGCTCTCGTTGAGTGGCTATTTGCTTCAAGACAAGCTCTATGAGGATGCGTGGAAAATAGACGAATTAAGCGAATTGGCCGAAGCGAGTCAAGGGTGCGATATTGTTATCGGTGCCGCATTATGGGAAAACGATAACGTCTATAACAGTGCGTTGTATTTTTCGCAAGGTAAACTTTTGCACATTCACCACAAAAACCATCTTCCCACCTACGGGATGTTCGAAGAGGGGCGCTATTTTTGTGCGGGGGATGAGATAAAATCGTTCAAAACACCCTATGGAAATGCCGTGATGGTGATTTGCGAGGATCTGTGGCGAGCGGAGAGTATTGCGGCGATAGCAGCATCGGATGCCGAGATCGTGTATGTGTTGGCCGCTTCTCCCGCACGCGATTTTAGCGATGAGGGGATCAGCATCGAAGCTCAATGGGACTCTTTGCTCAAATCGACTGCACTGCTCAGCCATAACTATGTAGTGTTTGTCAATCGTGTCGGATTTGAAGACGGTTTGGGTTTTTGGGGTGGTAGCCGTGTGATCACTCCGATGGGGAAAACCGAGTCTATTTTGCCTCTTTTTGAAACCGAATCCAAACTTTTTTCACTCGATCAGCGGTTGAAAAAACTGGGTCGATATTTAGTTAAACACTCGTAAGGAAAAGAATGAAAATAGCTATTATGGGCGCAATGCGCGAAGAGATTGATCCGATTTTAGAGACACTTGGAAACTATACCAGCGAAGAGCACGCCGGTAATATTTTTTACCATGCCGAATATGCGGGGCATGAATTGGTGATCGCCTATTCTAAAATCGGGAAGGTCTTTTCAGCGATTACCGCATCGGTGATGCTAGAGCGCTACGGTGCAAAAGCCCTTTTGTTTAGCGGTGTTGCCGGAGGGATTAGTAAAGATCTCAAAATCGGTGATTTGATCATGGCGAGCGCATTGTGTCAGCACGATGTCGATATTACCGCATTCGGTCATCCGGACGGCTTCATCCCGGAGAGTTCGGTCATGATTGAGGCGGATGAAGACCTTCGTTCCCTTGCGTCTGAAATTGCCGTTGATATGGGTGTAGATCTCTATGAGGGGATCATTGCTACGGGCGATCAGTTTGTTGCCTCATCTGAGCGTAAAGTGTGGATCGAAAAAACGTTTCATGCGGATGCGTTAGAGATGGAGGGGGCGAGTGTGGCATGTGTATGTCATAACTTCGGTGTTCCGTTTTTTGTTCTACGTGCGATCAGTGACAGTGCAGATGGCTCCGCCGATGTCGATTTTGATGCATTTTTGCAAAGCTCGGCACAAGTGAGTGCCAAATTTATTTTAGAGATGGTAAAACGCATTGGCGATTAAACTCAGTAAAAAAATTATGAGCAAAATCGGTCGCACGAATGCCGAATTTGCGTTAATTGAAGAAGGAGATAAAATCCTCGTCGGTTTGAGTGGCGGGAAAGATTCTCTCACGATGATTCATGCGTTGATGGAGCAGCAACGACGTGCTCCATTTAAATTCGAGCTTTTGGCTGTAACGGTCACCTATGGGATGGGTGAAGATCTATCAGCATTGATTGCTCATTGTGCGGAGCACGGGATCCCTCACCGCGTGTATGAAACCAATACCTATGAGATAGCCGCCGACAAAATCCGTCAGAACTCCTCGTTTTGCAGCTTTTTCTCCCGAATGCGTCGCGGAGCATTGTACAGTGCCGCCAAAGAGTTTGGGTACAATAAAGTGGCTCTCGGACATCATCTCGATGATGCGGCAGAGAGCTTTTTTATGAATCTGATTTATAACGGGCATATGAGAGCCTTGGCACCGAAATATCGTGCCGGTAACGGTTTGATCGTTATTCGTCCGTTGATACAGCTACGTGAGCGTCAGTTAGCCGCGTGTGCTTTGGAAAACGAAATGCCGACCATCGGAGACGAAGCGTGTCCGTCGATGCGATTCGATGTGAAAATGCCGCATGCCCGTGCGAGCATGAAAACGATGCTCTTTGAGATGGAGCAAAAATATCCCGATCTGTTTGTTTCGATTAATTCGGCATTCGGTCATATCAGCGATGACGCGTTTTTTGATCCATCACGATTTAACCTTTAATAAATCAACCACTTTATGATCGGCACGGCTCAGAGAAAGCTGTGCGATCTCCTTCGGATCAAACCACTCAAATCCCTCTTCAGTGATCTCATCATCTGTGACATACACATCGGCTTCGAGGGTAAAATGGCTGTAGTGTTGGGTAATGTGTCCTAAATACTCAGCAGTAGAAGGTTCAATCGTTTCGTAAAATCCCCATAACCCGTGCAAGAACTTTTCATGCCGCTGTTGGAGTGCGTATTTTTGATTATGTTGATGGACAATGATGGAGCGTTTTCGTATCGGTTTTATCGTTTTCTTTTTCGCTTCTGGGTACGAGAGGGGCTCGGCTTTACCCTTGCACCACTGCTCATATGGACATTGTTCACACAACGGCTTTTTAGGAAGGCAGATTAATGCTCCTACATCCATCATTGCTTGATTGTATTCAAATGGATGTTTGGTATCAAAAAGTCTATAGGCATATTCCCACAGCTTTTTATCGTTGCGTTCACTCAGAGCAAAATATCGATGCAATATCCGCTTGACATTGGCATCCAGTATAGGAAGCGCTTCGCGATAGGCAAATGCCGCAATCGCATGAGCAGTTGAGCGTCCGATACCGCTCAACTGCATCAAATCGTGTGTATTGGTCGGTAGTATTCCTTTGCATTGACGGGCGGCATTGTGGAGATTGCGTGCGCGTGTGTAGTAGCCTAATCCTTCCCATTTTTTTAAGACATCATCGAGGTCGCAAGAGGCTACATCGGCGAGTGTAGGGAAGGCTTCAAGGAAGGGAAAATAGAACCGTTCAAGGACAGTTTTTACCTGTGTTTGCTGGAGCATTATTTCACTCACATATACCTTATATGGGTCGTTTGTAAGTCTCCATGGTAGCTCGTGACGACCGTTTTGTTCGTACCATTGTAGGAGAGAGGTTTGAGGTGTCATCAGCCTAGTGTCGGCGGTTTAAAGTACCAGTATGCCCCGAGGATGAGAATACCGAAAAACGCGATTTTAAAAACCCACTTCATCAGTTTGAGATAGACTAAAAAAAGGATGATGCCGATCAGCCCCAAAGAACTTAATCCGTATCCGCTCATCAAAAAATCGATCATTTGAACTCCAAAAGTAAATGTGCCATTATAGCAAATGGTATAATCGCATGCATGAAAACCGTGAATCAAATTTTTACCGATATGATCGAAATCAAAGGATCGAAGTTTATCGCCCATCTAATGCCGATAGGGATGTTTGAATCAGAGATGGTGCGATTGCGTGCCGAACATCCAAAAGCGGTACACTGGGTGAGTGCTTCACGAAGTCTCAATGAATTTGATCAAATCGTTGAATCTTCCAGCGATGACGGTGAACCCAAAGGGACATCGGGGAAACCGACTTTGGCAGTACTCCAAGGGCATGAACTGATCAATGCGGCGATTATCACGGTGCGTTATTTCGGCGGTACAAAATTGGGTCCCGGCGGATTGGTACGCGCCTATGCCGATGCCGCAAATGCTGCGTACGCGCAAGCGGAACTATTACCGTATGAAAAGCTTTTTGTCTACGCAATAGAATGCAATTACTCTGTGGTATCGATGGTTGAATACGAAACCGTTCAAAAGCATATACGGGTTCTCTCCAAAGAGTTTGGAGAGAAAGGTGCGACTTTTAGTATTGAGGGGACGACAGATAATTTAGAGAGTTTTTTTACTGCTTTGGGACGTTCAATCCAAATAATTTGATTACTCTTTACTCCACAACTTCTCATTGAGTTTCAACTCTTCGACTAAACCGATCGTATTTTGGAGGGTGTTCACATATTCCATCGCCTGTTTGTAATCAAGGAGTGAGGTAAAGACGGCGGGTTCAAAGAGATCTTTTCCGGTGCCGATTCCGACGTGGATATGGTTATGGACAAACGAAATAAAAAGCGGATGAGAAACTCGACGCTGAAAATCCAGAATCCGTTTCATCATCGAATGTGAGAGGATATAACGCGCTTCGATTTGATCCGATCCGTAGACGACAAAGTGCTTTTCAAACTCAGGATCGTCCATGCGTACAAGACTTTCGTGGGTGAAATTGATCGATTGGAGCCATCCTCCGATCAAAGAACCGAAGCTCTTTTCGGCTTGATCGGGGAGTACAACGGTTTTGGCTTTGAAGTGCTTGTTAAACTCGGCGACGAGGAACAGTCCGCGAAAGAGGGTATGCCACTGGGTACGCCCTTTGGAATCACGGGTTTGGTACTCGGCATGGACATCGGAAAATTCGAGAGGCACACCGTCGATGGAACCTTTGACATAATCGTTTCCGCTGTAGCGGTCGATAGAGTGCTTAAAGAGTTCACTTCGCTCAAAGAGATGTTGAGAGACCATGAAGTTAGGGTTATAGAGCAAATGAGAATCGATAGCCCCTACCATAGGGGTAATGATGCGCTCTTTAAAGTCTTTGGCGTAACCGGATGTCATTGCGCGGTACGTTATTGATGCAAGAACGATAAAGGCGATTGCTATCCCCATCATGAGCGGATGAAGAAATCCGAAATTTTTCCCCATCCACAGCGCAACGATGAGAAAAATGACAATCCCCATCCCCCTGTAAAATTTGAGTTGAGACACGATCCGCTTTCGGGTCTCTTCAAGCTCGCTGAGGGAAGGGTAGAGC
This sequence comes from Sulfuricurvum sp., assembly GCF_022759005.1. GTDB lineage: Bacteria > Campylobacterota > Campylobacteria > Campylobacterales > Sulfurimonadaceae > Sulfuricurvum. The sequence goes on from NZ_JAEMQA010000053.1 coordinate 9,432, forward strand.
TCTTTGTAATAAAAATCGGTGAGTTCGGAGGTCGATTTCATCGATTAAATAAATTGTGGACGTCGACGTTTTGGCGCTCGGCTACGGTGATTTCGAAAACGCTTCGCTTTTGAAGGTTCATCCATCCTGCGATAAGATTTGTCGGGAACATTTCGATGGCGTTGTTGAGATCAGTAACCGATTGGTTGTAGGCACGGCGTGCGGCGGAGATTTGCTCTTCGATTTCGTTGAGTGAACGCATCAGGTGCATTACGTTTTCATTCGCTTTGGGGTCGGGATATGCTTCCAACGCGACCGTAATAGAACCGAGCGCGGCAGACATTTTGGCGTCGAGAGCGATTTT
>NZ_JAEMQA010000147.1 GCF_022759005.1 Sulfuricurvum sp.
ATTTACCTCTTTCTTCACAATCAATCATCAATGTATTGCTAATCATTTATAGAAAACATTATTTTGAATTTGACAATTTATTTTTATCTTGATACAATCGTTATATTTAAGTTAAAAGGTTAAATATGGTTAGATCTGTAATCCTCTTTCTCTTTTTCATTGCGTCAGTATTTGGCTCTGTTAATCTAAATTCGGCAAATTCTGCACAGCTTCAGACACTCGATGGAATTGGTCCAGCCAAAGCACAAGAAATTCTAAAATATCGTAAAATGCACGGTGGATTTAAGACAGTAGATGAATTGGTCAATGTAAAAGGGATCGGTCCGAAAATGATGATCAAATTAAAGCCGCAAGTTAGTGTCCGTTAAGGGATATAGACCTTATCGATCATTTCATTGTATTCACTCTGATATTCGCTATCAGAAGTGATCCCGCCGCCGCTTTTGTAGATGAGCTGCCCCTCAATATTTTCAATAAAACGGATCGCTACGGCACTGTAGAGATTTATTCCGTCAAAATGACCGAAAATGCCCGTAAAATAGCCTCGATCATACCCCTCAACCTCTTGGATAATCTCAACCGTTTTTCGCTTCGGTGTACCACTGATACTTCCTGCCGGCAAAAGAGCTTTTAACAACTCTCCCGCATTTTCTCTCCAGTTACCCTCTAAAATGCCGCTAATATGTGAACTAACTTGGTGAAGTCTTTTGTTTCCAGTATCAATGGTAGATATATAACGAAAATCTTCTACACGTATCTCTTTGGCAACTATCCCTAAATCATTACGGAGTAGATCGACGATCATGGTGTGCTCGGCAAACTCTTTCGGGTCATTTAAAATAGTATTGATAGCATTTGGTAGTGATGCGTCAATCGTCCCTTTCATAGGATAGGTATGAATGGTATTTCCCTCGATGGTGATAAAGGGCTCGGGAGAGAAGCAGACAAAACTATTCTTGACACGAAATTTATAGGGGGCATATGCCATGTTGTAAATTTCAGTTAGGGTGTACTCGGACTCTATCGGTGTGGGCTGGGTAAGATTTAGGAGATAGGTATTGCCGCTGCGGATGTGCTCTTGTATAGTATCAAACTTGTGACGATAATCCTCTATGGTGATGGGAAAAAAATTGGGCTTATGGGGAAAATTACTTTTATGAGGCGGATGATGGAACGAAAACTCGATATCATGTTCGGAGAGTTCATCTAAGCGATAAGAGTGTATTTGGAGCCCTTCAAAATCGGTATAAAAGAAACACGGCACTCCCGCGCTCACAAGAGAACTAAATCGCTGATACATTATGCGATGAGAGCTTTGAGGACGGCCATTCGGATTGCAACGCCGTTTTTTACTTGCTCCAGCACTTTGCAGCGCGAATCTTTGAGCATGCTATCATCAATATCGATGTTACGATGAACCGGTCCCGGATGAAGCAAGATTAAATCACGGTTCCCAACGAGCTCTTGGGTGATACAAAAATCGCTTCCGTAGTCTTTGAGTGAACCGTAGGTTTGATGCGAATGGCGCTCTGTTTGGGTGCGCAATGACATGATAGCATCTACATCATCAATCACATCACGAATAGAGTGTGTTGTGCGTAATGACGTTTCCGGAAGAAAGTGAGGTGGTGCTACGAGGGTAATCTCCATTCCGAATCGGGTCAATAATTCGATATTGCTGTTGGCGACACGGGAATTCTTGATATCACCGACGATAGCGATTTTTTTCCCTTTTAGATCACCGAAATGACGGCGGAGGGTAAAAAGATCGAGCAGCGCCTGCGTCGGATGCGCATGAGCACCATCTCCCGCATTGATGATCGAGGCGCGTGTATGCTGAGCAAGGATGTTTGGGACACCGGCATGGGCATGACGGACGATCATCGCATGCGGTCCCATAGCATCGAGGTTAAGCGCCGTATCGACAAGACTCTCCCCTTTTTGGGTTGAACTTTTTTGAACATCGAGGTGGACGACTTCGGCACCGAGCCGTTTGGCGGCGATTTCAAAGGAACTTTTGGTACGGGTAGAATTTTCAAAAAAGAGGGTAATGATGATTTTTTCTTTGAGGATCGGGTCAAATTGTCCCGCTAAATAGTGTTCGGCATCTTGTAAAACGCGAAGGATCTGCTCGGTGGTAAAATCGTCGGTACGGAGTAGATGTTTCATAATAGTGTCCTCATTTTTAGGTTGATATTGTATCTAAAAGTGCTTTGGCTATGACATCGATGTCGTGGTCGATACGGTAGATTGATCCAAAGCGATGATTTAGATAGGGCAGCGAAGTCTTTTCAAAAGTCTCATCGTCAGCTCGGCAGTTAAATCCGAGGATGAAGCGATAGTCGTTGTCCGATAGGGCTTTGGCGCTGAGCAGGGTATCGTTGATGCAGCCGAGGTTGCAGTGGGTAACAAGGAGTGTAACTGCGTTAAAATAACGGGGAAAATCGATCATCATCGTTTGTTTATCAATAGGAACGAATAAGCCGCCCGCCCCCTCAATGATCACAACGTCGCACAGCGCTTCAATTTTTGCCAGCGGAGCGTCGAATACGGAAAGATCTACACTCTCTCCTTGATTGGCAACAAACGGAGCCGCGGGGAGGGGAAACTGAAGCGGGACGATGTCGTTTATGCTCAGGGAGTGAAGCGCAGGATTATATCTGCAGGCAGTATCAAAAAGCTCTTTTCCATCCAAAGGGAAATTCTCTACACCCGTTTCAATCGGCTTGAAAACACCGACGCGCAAACCCAATGCAAAGAGTGCTTTGATAAGCTGCTTTGATGTATAGGTTTTGCCGACATTCGTATTGGTTGCGGTCACAAAAATCCGTTTAGACAAGAAAAGAGCCTTTTAGGTTATAATTGCTTAATTTTAATATAGGTTTGATGATGAATCGCTTTGAAGACTTTACAACCCGCATTGTTCAGCAAGTAGGGAAAAAAGAGGGACCGATTAGCCCAGTGATGGTGAACTCCGCATCGTTTGGGTACGGAGACAGTGAGACCGGAGAGGGGATATTTGAAGGCTCGATTAAAAAGCCTCTGTATGCTCGTGTCGGCAATCCGACCTCTGCACAGCTGGAGCAGGTTTTAGCCTCGATGGATGGCGGGATCGGTGCGGTGAGTGCATCGACGGGTATGGGTGCGATTGCAATGGCGACATTGAGCCTGCTTCGTGCCGGAGATGAGATTATCAGTATCGGGGGACTTTTCGGCGGAACTTACTCGTATTTTTCCGAAACCTTACCGCGTTTTGGAATTAGCACGAAATTTTTCGATGTCGATGCCCTCATAGAGGTTGAAAATGCGATTACGAGTGAAACAAAAGTCATCTTTTTGGAGAGTGTCGGAAATCCCAATATGCGCTTGCCCGATATTGCGACAATCGCTCAAATCGCAAACGCTCACGGAGTTGCATTGATCGTGGATAATACGACAACACCGATGAGTGTTCTTCCGCTCTTGCTTGGGGCTGATATTGTGGTCTATTCGACAACGAAAATCATTACGGGTAATGCATCCGCACTCGGCGGAGCGGTGGTGTATCGTCCGATTGCCGAAGGGGAAGATAAATTCAAAAGCGAGCGTTACCGCGATATTCAGCCGTTTATCCAAAAAATGGGAGCAATGGCACTGATCGCCGTTGCCAAAAAACGGGCCTTACGCGATTTCGGGATGTCCGCAAACGGATTTGGAAGCTATTTGACGATGCTCGGATTGGAGACACTGCCTCTGAGAATGGATCGGATCGTGACGACGATAGAGAGCGTTGCAGGAAAACTGAGTGAGGCAGGGTTTGTAGTAAATCATCCGTGTCTCGCAGATCACCCTCATCATGAACGCTACAAGACACAATTTGCCAACGGTTGCGGTACGATATTCACAATAGATTTAGGATCAAAAGAGAAGGCATTCGAATTTTTGAACCGATCAAAACTCATTACGATTACCGCCAATATCGGTGATAGCCGTACATTAGGGCTCCATATGGCATCGACGATATATCGTGATTTTGACGATGCGACGAAAGCATTTTTGGGGATAACTCCGGGATTGGTACGTATTTCAATCGGTTTGGAAAGTGCGTATGCGATTATAGATGATTTTATCTCTGCATCAAAAATTTAAAAAAATTTGGTATAGTTTACATATGGCGACGAAACACGAACACTCAACACATTTGGATCTGATGGTAGAGCATCCGAAACAATACAATGTTTTTTTGCTCAATGACGATTATACGTCGATGGATTTTGTGGTCGACATTTTGATGAAACTTTTCCGTAAAAACGTTCATGAAGCTCATAAAATTATGATGGAAGTCCATCAAAAAGGGCGCGGATTGTGCGGTGTTTATCCGTACGAGGTTGCCGAAACCAAGGTATATCAAGTTTCATCTTTGGCTCGTGAAAGCGGATTTCCCCTAAAAGCAACTCTGGAGGAGGCATAATCATGGTGAGTACCGAACTCAATGCGATTTTCCAAAAAGCGATCGGTTTTGCGCGTCATCAGCGGCACGAATATCTCACGATTGAACATGTTATGCTTTCGTTGCTCAATTCTCCGGACGGAGATGCGATTATCCGTTCCTGCGGTGCCGAAGTTGAGCATATCCGAGAAGCGTTAGCGGCATACCTGATGCAAACGATGGAGCCGCTCCCCGATGATGTGGATCAAGAACCGTTTGAAACGGTTGCACTGGCTCGGATGATCGATGGGATGATGCAGCATGTGCGCAGTGCTCAAAAAGAATCAGCCGATGTCGGAGATTTGATTGCGGCGGTATATGAGGAGCGTCACACCTACGCGTGTATGCTTCTCGAAGAGTACGGCATCAGCCGTGTCGATGTTCTCGAAGCGATTTCTCACCGTGATGTTGAGAATTCTCAGGAGGAATCTCGCAATGACGGAGCGCTCCAAAAATACGCGATCAATTTGATCGCCCAAGCCAAAAAAGGGAAAATCGATCCCGTAATCGGACGGGTTAATGAGATCGAACGCTCCATTCAAACACTGTGCCGCCGCAAGAAAAACAATCCGCTACTGATCGGTGAGCCGGGTGTCGGAAAAACAGCGATTGCTGAGGGGCTTGCATTGCGGATACTTTCCGGCGATGTTCCTGCATTGCTGGAAGATGCGGAGATTTTTGCCTTGGATTTGGGGGCAATGCTGGCAGGGACGAAATATCGGGGTGATTTTGAGAAACGGCTCAAAGCGGTGATGGATGAGGCGGCGGAACATCCCAATGCGATCCTTTTTATCGATGAAATCCATACGATTGTGGGTGCGGGTGCCGTAGGGGGCGGAAGCATGGATGCTTCCAATCAGCTCAAACCCGCACTTGCTTCGGGAGCACTAAGATGCATGGGTGCAACAACCCATGCCGAATACCGGAGTGTATTTGAAAAGGATCGCGCGCTCAGCCGCCGTTTTGCCCGAATTGAAGTGGGCGAACCGAGTGAAGAAGAGAGCTTTTTGATCCTCAAAGGGCTTCGGGCTCGATACGAAAAACATCATGGGGTGAAATACACCGACAAAGCACTGCGCTCTGCGGTTGATTTGTCTAAAAAATATATTACCGATCGGTTTTTACCCGATGTGGCGATCGATTTGATCGATGAAGCGGGGGCGGCATTTCATCTTAAAACCCATAAACGTACTACGATTACCCCGCATGATATTGAGAATGTTATTGCCAAAATGACGGGAATCCCAACCTCTAAAATGGGGACGGACGATCGAGAAAAACTCGCTTCGTTGGAGAGCGATCTAAAAAGAGTCGTTATCGGACAGGATAGTGCCGTTGAAAAAGTGGTCAAAGCGATTAAGCGCTCCTATGCAGGTTTGAGCGCACCGCAAAAACCGATCGCATCTTTTTTGTTTTCGGGACCGACCGGTGTCGGCAAAACGGAGCTGGCCAAATCGCTCTCCGAAACATTGGGGATCTATTTCGAGCGATTTGATATGTCCGAATATATGGAGAAACATTCTCTGAGTCGTCTCATCGGTGCTCCTCCGGGGTATGTGGGATTTGAGCAGGGGGGATTGCTGGTTGAGACGGTACGTAAACATCCGTACATGGTATTACTCCTCGATGAGATCGAAAAAGCCCATCCCGATTTGATGAATGTTTTATTACAGGTCATGGACAGTGCGACACTCACTGATAATACGGGATTTAAAGCCAACTTTGCCAATGTAATCTTGGTGATGACCTCCAATATCGGAGCGAGTGAGCGGACGGTTATGGGATTTAATGCCGACAGCTCCATTTCCCGCCATGAAGCGCTCAAGAGCTTTTTTACCCCGGAATTTAGAAATCGGCTGGACGGGGTGATCGAGTTTGCTTCGTTGCCGATAAACGTGGTAGAGGGGATTGTGGATAAATTCATCGCTCAACTCAATCTTCAGCTAAAAGCGAAGAAAGTGACCGTTACACTCAGCGAGAAAGCCAAATCCTATATCGCTAAAATCGGATACGACAAAGCAATGGGGGCGCGACCTCTTGGCCGCGTGATCTCAGAGAAGATCAAAGATCCGCTGGTGGATGAGATGCTCTTTGGGCGTTTGGTGCAAGGTGGAAAAGTATTGGTAGATTATACCGATGAGCTCCTATTTGATTATGCGGTATGATTCCTCGCCTTAGCTATCATCTATCGTTTCCTAATCCGCTGCTGCATACCTCACAAGAAGGGATTGTAGCGTATGGCGGTGATCTTTCCCCTTCGCGTCTTATGCTGGCGTATCGGATGGGAATTTTTCCGTGGTACAGTAAGCGCGATCCGATTCTTTGGTGGTCTCCCGATCCGAGACTCATATTGGAATTGGATGATTTTAAATTGAGCCGTTCGTTGCGCAAAAAAATTCCGCAGTTTGAAATCTGTTTTGACTGTGCGTTTTCAGAGGTTATTCGGGCGTGTTCGAGCGTACCGCGCCGAGGTCAAAACGGGAGCTGGATTGTTCCGGATATGATAGAGGCGTATGAGAACCTTCATGCTTTGGGATATGCCCATAGTGTAGAGGCATATCAAAACGGAACTCTTGTCGGGGGGCTTTATGGGGTCTCATCGGGAAGTGTCTTTTGTGGCGAGTCGATGTTTGCCAAAGTTTCCGATGCCTCAAAAGTAGCCTTGGCTGTTTTGGTAGAGCGTCTCAAAGAGTGGGGATATGATTTCATCGATTGTCAGGTACCGACCGAACATTTAAAAAGTTTGGGGGCCAAAGAGGTATCTCGTGCTGTTTTTTTAGAACGTCTTTCGAAAATATCGGGATCCTCTCCGATTGAATCTGCTTGGAAGATGAGAAATCTTTAAGGAATATTCTTTTATACTTTTCATTAATTCTTATGAAAAAAGGGTTTCTATGAAAAAAGTTTTAATCAGTATCGCTGCTATCGCGGCACTCAGTAGCGCAGCGTTCGCTACCGTTAATAGCCAAACAGGATGCGGTCTTGGGTCTCAAATCATTCATGATGACAGCTCTGCGGTGATGTTGGCACTTCAAGCGACTACCAACTCAACATTGGGAAATCAAACATTCGGAATCACATCCGGAACATCAGGATGTAAAAAAGCGAAATTCGTTATGAATGAGCGTGCTGCCGAATTCGTAGCGTCAAACATGGATCAACTCTCTCGTGAAATCGCAATCGGACAAGGGGAGAGCGTTTCGACGTTGGCAGAGCTTTTGAACGTTGAAAATAAAGCTGAATTTGCTGCAGCCCTTCAAGCGAACTATAACGCTATTTACACCAGCGAAAAAGCCGATATGGCAACGGTTCTCGATAACGTTTCTACTATCGCCGGTTAATCACATTTTCAGAACGCAGTGAATGCGCTCTGAAATACTCTAAGGTTTTTTTTGCCATTCTTTTTCTTATTATGTGCGCTGAGTTTATCGCTCCATGCAGTGATGACCGATAAACTGATCGCACAAGCGCATGCCAAACATCTTTCGGATCAGCGTTATTGGCATTTGTTGATGCACTCTCCTCACGACGAAAGTGAAATCGATGATTCGGCATTTTTTCTCTCTAGCGAAGGAAAACAAAACCTATCTTCCGAGCTCGATGCAACCATCCGCCATTTCAACGAAGATACAAACCGAACCAATGAGAGCGTATTTTGTCGATTTCCTGCACGTCGGGCATGGTTGGAGCACGAACTTAACACCTCATTCGGCGAGGGAGAATGCAATGAGTATGATGCTCTTGTCGCCAAAATGGATCCTCAAAAAGTGACACTGGTTTTCCCGAGTGCCCATATCAACTCCCCAGCCTCGATGTTCGGTCATACTTTTTTGCGGATCGATTCGTCGATGGAATCCAAAATGATGTCGTATGCCATCAATTATGCGGCGCATACTGATGATACCAACGGGTTGTTATTTGCGTACAAAGGGCTCTTCGGAGGCTATTACGGGTACTATTCAATGCTTCCGTATTATGAAAAGCTCAAAGAATACCGCGACAGCGAATCGCGGGATGTATGGGAATATGATTTGAATCTGACGCACGATGAAGTGATGGCGATGGTGCGTCATATCTGGGAGTTGCAGCGGATTAATTCATGGTACTATTTTTTTGATGAAAATTGTTCCTATCACATGCTTTGGTTGACCGAAATTGCCCGCCCTTCGGTTCATCTGAGAGACCATTTTTGGTATTACATCATCCCTCCTGAGACGGTATACGCTTTTGAAGACGAAAACTTGGTAGTTGACAAACATTACCGCCCCTCGAAAAGGACGAAGCTCTTATCGTATGAAGCGCAATTATCATCGGAAGGGATTCGCGCCGTACTCAACCTCGCATCCGGCGATATGAAATCCGATGATTCGGAGCTTTTGCGTTTTTCGGATCAGGAGAGACGGTATATTTTCGAAGCCGCCGCGGAATTGATCGAGTACCGATATATCGAAGGGAAGCTTTCCAAAGAGACCTATGCGCTTCGCTATCATTCATTCTTGTCCGAACGCGCACATTTGGGTGGGGGAGCGCCAATTACGATAGAGAAAAAGCCGAACCCCGACACGGCACATCGAGCGGCACGGATCGTTTTAGGCAAAGAGTGGATGGAGAATCGTTCCCCTTTTTTAATCGGGTGGCGTCCCGCTTTTCATGATATCGGCGAAGACGATACCGGACATCTTTTTGGTGCGCAGATTGAATTTCTCGATGCGGTAGTGGGAGTAGAGGAAGAAAAAGTGACTCCGGAAAAGCTTACGGTACTTTCTTTGGCGTCAATCGCTCCGGTAAGCCATTTTTTCAAACCGTTTTCATGGCGGATGAAAAGCGGTTGGGATCGAGACTATGGAGACGATCACCTCAGTTTTGTTACCCGCGTGGGAGCGGGTGCATCCGTGGGAAATGAATATATGTACGGGTACGTATTGAGCGAACCTGAGGTAAGATTAGGCTCTAATGCGGACATCGGATTGGGTTTTACCGCAGGTGTGGCACTCAATTGGGGAAATAGGATGAAAACCTTTAGTGAAATGGGGCATGTTTTTTATCTTGACAATCACGATCAAAGCCGTTTTTGTTTTTCGCATCTGTGGCAATGGAACGGACATGTCGCAGTCAATGCGAAATATGAACGTATTGAGCAACGTTATGACGAGGATCGCTATACCTTGGGAGTGAATTTTTATTTTTAATGATTTTTAGGCATAATTGGCACACTTAGACATACGGAGCTTTTGAGAT
>NZ_JAEMQA010000013.1 GCF_022759005.1 Sulfuricurvum sp.
ATCAACAGAGGTTAGATCATAGCCTAATTTGGCGTTGAGTGTTTGGTTCAGATAGGCGTCGGATTCATAATGTTTCGGATCTTCGCCTTGAGGTGTCATTGCGGAGATACCGTTGCTTTTGAGCTGATTGGCTCCGACGTAATATGAAAGTGCACCCACGTGCTGTGATACGTTGGCTCCGATTTTAGTTGTAGCATAGCTTCCGTATTCGAGAGCTGCATTGGCTAGAAGCGTATCGGTCGGTTTTTTGGTAATGATGTTGATTACACCTGCAACGGCATTCGCTCCCCAAATTCCGCTTTGTGCACCGTGGATCACTTCGATTCGCTCGATGTCGTTGACCATCAGATGTTCGAGTTGGCTTTGACCTTTTGGGGTGGTCGGATCATTGTAGCGGATACCGTCAATCATCACAACGGTATTTTCAGAACTGAATCCGCGTTGGAAAAAGGAGCTTTGCTGGCCGATTCCGCCGCTTTGTGCAATCGGAATCGAGGTAAATATTCGTAACGCATCCAGCACGGAAGTAATATGTCTCTCTTCGAGCTCTTCAGCCGTAATGACATCAACATTAGCGGTGACATCTTTGAGGGATTGTTCGGTTTTGGAAGCGGAGACTACTATTGGTTCGAGTTGAAGTGTATTAGCCCCTAATGAGGCAACGAGTGTCGCCGATGCGACGAATGATAGGGTCTGTTTAAGCATAGATATACCTTGGATAAAGATTGTTTTTGTTTGGTTATTCGTCATCCCCGCGAAGGCGGGAATCTAGCTGGATCCCCGCCTTCGCGGGGATGACAAAAAGGTAAAATTAATCTTTATCGGGAGGAGAAACAGCGGAATAGATGTAGATGGGGCAAATAGGGGCGACGAGCTCTATACGCGTAATGTTTTGAAGAAGACGCACAAAAGAGGCATAGGCCTGAATAGCCACAAGGGTAAAATACCCTTTACCAAACCCTTTCGGTGCTTTCACTCTCCGCCTCCCAATTTAAACGATGAGGCGAATTATAGCAGGGAGCAGCTTAGGACTTGAATTGCCCCAACTGGGAGTTAAGATTTGTTGCCGCCGTATAGAGTTCAACGGCAATATGAGAGATTTTTTGAATATCCTCCTGATTGCCTTGAGAGAGACTCGACATTTCGGAAACTTTTTGGATAATCTCACGAATTTTGAGTGCCATGTTCTCCGATTGCTGCACACTCCGATGGCTTGCATCGACATTGGAACGTAACGCACTCGAAGCAGAGTTGATTTTCAGATCAATCTCTTCGCTCCGCTCGGCGAGACGGGCAATATTGTCACTGTTGATACTCATTATATCGGACGAATCGGAAATCGACTGGATCACAATCGAGATTGTCGAATTGATCTCTGTTAAACTTTTTTGGGTACGCTCGGCGAGTTTGCGTACCTCATCGGCAACGACGGCAAACCCTCGACCGTGCTCACCCGCACGTGCCGCTTCGATCGCTGCATTGAGGGCCAGAAGGTTCGTTTGATCGGCGATATCGGAGATAATGCTCAAAACACCGCTGACACTTGCCGCATCGGAGGAGAGCTGGGCAAAACGTTCGCTGAGTTCACTGCTCATCTGTGTCGTTTTGTGTACTTCATTGGTAATCGCCGTTGCGATTTCACGCACGTGTCCTAATTCGGTTTCGGTCATTTTGCTGTTTTCCAAGGTCATTTTTGCCATATTGACGCTTTGTTCCAACGTCATACCGATCTCTGCAGCAGTCGCATTGGTGTTTTGTGCAATGGTATTGGTTTTTTCCGATTGGACGGAGAGGTTGGTTGCTGCGCTGTTCAACGCCGAGGTTGAACCAACTGCCGAATCGGTAATCTGTTTCGTGTCATTGATCGTCGTTTGAATTTTGTCAATAAACTGATTGAGATATTTACTTGCAATACCGATCTCGTCATGCGCATTACGGATCGGAAGACGTTTGGTCAAATCGCCGTTACCGTGAGCAAGATCTCCCGAAACTTTATCCAGCTCTTCGATCGGATGGAGAATACTTGTTCCGGAGATATAATTGATCGCTACCAGTATCCCCGTCAACACCGTTCCTAAGAGCAAAAACCATTTAAAAAAACTGGCTCGCAGCTCATCGAAATAATCGGCTTTGTTGATCCCCGGTATCACCCACATATCCCACTCCGGGATATAGCGATAAGCCGCAATCTTATCCTGTCCGGTCGTAGCAGATACGTATTCATAGATTCCCCCAGCTTTATCGGAACGGATATGATCGATATAGTCGTGCCCTGCTTTATTTTTACCTTCATCTTCGGGTTTTGGATGGATCGTCATAACCCCATCGGCATTGATAAAATAGACGTAACCGCTTTTTCCGATTTTAATCTTTTTGATCTCATCTTTAAAGCCAGCTTCTTCATAGGCTTTTGGCTCTATCTTAGCGATATACTTGACATTTTTCTCCAATGCGTCGGCTACCGTATTAAGATCACTGATCATAATGGCTTTGATGGAACCTACGGCAATGAAGTATGCTACAATCACGCTGACGAGAATGGCACCCACCGCCGCGACGAGATTGATGATAAACTTTGCTTTTATCGTGTTAAAAACATTCATGAATATGACCTTATGTTGTGAATGTGACTAAAATGTGACCCTATTGTAGTTCTCTTTTTCTAAATCGAAGGTAAAAATTATGAGATTTTCTTATCTTAAGCAGATCGTTGAGCACATGCAACACCTCAACCATATCACTGCAGCATTCCGCGTCAACGATACGACAATCAAATTGGTTTTCGACCGTGAAAATAGCTGGAACTTTGAAATGGCGCGTGGGAATTCGGCTATCACTATCGGCGAATTTCCCAATCGAGGCAAAATTTATCAAGCCCCGTTTGACGTATTATTGGCAAAACGGCTCAACCGATCGACGATCCAATCGATAGCTCTGCACAATAACGACAAAATTATCCGTATAACCACTACGACAAGCGGTTCGTACAAATCTGAAACCACTGTATTGCAGCTCGAATTTACCGGCAAACATACCAATGCGATCCTTTTGGATCAGGATGAAACCATCCTCGAAGCACTTCGCCATATTGATGAAAATGTCTCTTCGCGCTGTGTGCGGGTAGGTCAAAAACTGGGTACATTGCCACCCCCGCCGTATGAGCCAAAAGAGTATCCGCTCGATAATGTCCGCAACTATTTAATCGGTCAATTTTTAGCACGAAGCAATGAGCGACTGGAGCAATTAAAACATGAAAAAAAATCCCTCTTATTCAAGCGATTGGGGCAATTAGAAAAAAATTTGGAGAAGTTGGATGATGAATCTTCACTCATCGAAGAGTCCGAAAAACTTCAATATTCGGGTCATCTTATTTTGGCCAATCTCGACAACATCAAACCCTACGAACCGACGGCACTAATCGCAGATTTTGACGGGAGTGAGCGGCTTATTGAGCTGCCATCTGGCTGCCATAGTGCCGCAGGATGCGCCGAATTTTTTTTCAAGCGCTCCAAAAAAGCAAAACAAAAAGCGATCGGACTCCACCTCGAACGAGAAAATCTTGAAGCAAAAATTCGCCATCTACAGCTTTTCATCCAAACCATAGAAGAAGCCCGTTCTCCCGAAGAGATTTCCCTTCTTTTCCCCGCAAAAACGTTAAGTGCTAAACAAAAAAATTCCGACCTTATCGCCGAATTTTGGATCGATGGAATAAAAGTTTCCTTAGGTAAAAGCGAAAAAGGGAATATTGAACTGTTGCGCAATGCCAAGGCCAAAGATATTTGGATGCATCTCAAAGACCGCCCCTCAGCCCACGTCATTATCACGACCGATAAACAGCAGCTCCCCGATCGGCTCCTCGAAGCGGCAGCAAAATTATGCGTCGATTTTTCCGTATTTGAAAAAGGTCGCTATTTGGTCGATTATACTCCCAGAAGAGAGGTTCGGGTTCAAGAAGGTGCCAATGTCCTCTACACGAACTATAAAACCTTGAATATTGAAAAAGGGTAAAGGAGCTCTAATGGCGGATATCGGTCCAATCGGCGGCGCTATTTACGTCAATCAGCAAATGGCAAGTGTCGCCAGTGAAAAAAATGCTCTTTTAAACCGTTTTGAATTACAGGCTCTCGCCGCTGCCACAGCTTCTCAAGAAGAGAAACAAGAGATCGAAGAAGTTCGTCCCACCGAAGAAAACCACGGTGTCGATCCTGATCGCGAGCATACAAAAGAACAAGCACAGCAAGAAGAAAGACGTTCACCTCATTCCGAAAAAAAAGAAGACGATTCCCCTCCTGCCCTCCCTTTGCACATCCTTGACATAAAAGTATGAATTATCCCCTATCTTGCATACCTCTCTATTAAAATACATGGTATAATCGCAAAATTTTAAAACCGTTGGTTATTACACTATGCAAACTGCAAAAAATTCAACTCAAGAACGCATTGTTACCGGCGTTTTTCTCATTATCGGAGTCCTCACAGTAGGGCTAATCAACAATTTTTGGCTCATGTGGAGCGTATTGGGGTTAATCTACCTTCTTGCTTTTCATGAAGCCACCCGATTATTTGGTATCAACAACAGCTCTTTGTATGCCTATGCCGCAATTCTTTGGCTTGCGGCAGCCCTTTATCCATACGGTGAAGATCTCTTTATCATCGCAGGGCTCATATTTGCTGCAGCGGTCGCCTATACCCAAAATATCCCCCCTAAAAATTTCCTTCCCTTTATCTATCCGACGGCGGGGATGCTTTTTGTTCTGAGCATGTACCAAGAATACGGCATCACCTCTTTATTATGGCTTCTGGTGGTCGTTGCTTCCGCTGATGTCGGTGCCTATGTCGTCGGACGCAGTATCGGAAAAACCCCTTTTAGTGTCTCCAGCCCGAGCAAAACCCGAGAAGGGGTCTACGGCGGTATCGCAGTGGCGACGGCGGCAGGATTCTTTATTGGTATCACAATCGTTGATATGGCTCAAGCGATTATTATCTCTATGATGGCTGCTATCGGAGCCGTATTCGGAGATTTGTTTGAAAGCTACCTCAAACGCAAAGCAGGGGTCAAAGACAGCGGTTCGATTCTTCCGGGACACGGCGGTGTGTTGGACCGCATTGACGGCTATTTGTTCGCTTCTATTATTATGCTTGTTCTTCTTCGAGGTCTTGTTTGATCCTACTGGGCTCAACCGGCTCCATTGGGGTCAACGCCCTCAATATTGCAAAACAGTTTAATCTCAGCGTCGATACTCTTGTTGCAGGGCGCAACATCTCCCTTTTAAACGAACAGATTAAATACCATAATCCTAAACGTGTCGTCGTAATGAACGAAGAGGATTGTGCGGCAGTACACCACCCTTGCGTCAGTTTTGGCGAAGCGGCAATTCTTTCATCGATCGAAGAATCCTCATCGCAGCATGTTGTCAACGCATTGGTTGGATTCGCCGGGTTTCGCCCTACCCTAAAAGCGCTCGAATGCGGAAAAAAAATTGCTCTGGCGAATAAAGAATCTTTGGTCGTCGGCGGTGCTTTTGTCGATACCTCTTCTATTGTCCCTATTGATAGCGAACATTTCGGTTTATGGTATCTCAACCAAGGCGAACGAAAAATCGATCGAATGATCATTACTGCCAGCGGCGGAGCATTTAGAGATTGGTCTTTGGACAAACTCTCTACCGCTACCCTCTCCGATGCACTCAAACACCCCAACTGGTCGATGGGTCAGAAAATCACTATCGACAGCGCCTCTATGGTCAACAAACTCTTCGAACTTCTCGAAGCACGCTGGCTCTTCGGTGAGGGTGAATACGATGCACTGATCGAAACCCAATCGTTGATTCATGCTCTCATCGATTATACCGACGGCTCCACTACCGCTCATTTTGCCCATGCGGATATGCGCCTCCCTATCGCCTATGCTCTGATGGGACATGTCGACACTCCGATCGTTGATCGGATCAATTTAGCGCGTGTGGGATCCTTAGAGTTTAGGGAAATCGAAACGGTACGCTATCCCGTGTGGGAAATCAAAAATGACCTCCTCTCTCATCCAAAGCGCGGTGTGATCGTCAATGCGGCTAATGAAGTAGCTATTGAGCGTTTTGTATCCGGTGAAATACGTTTTATCGATATTTCCAAATGTATCTTACGCGCTTATGAATCGTTTCATCAGACACCGGATTCCGTAGAAGCAATCTTCGCTCTCGATGAGGAAGTTCGCCGATTTACTCGAGGCATTTCATGCTAAAAGTACTCATACTTCACGGTTGGGGCGGAAGCGATTTTCCACACTGGCAATCTTGGCTTGCCGGTGAAATTGCAAAGGGCTACGGAACCGTTTCATTCCCCTTATTAGATAATCCCCATTTTCCAAGTAAAAATCGCTGGATGGGTCAAATTAAATCGCTTCTCGAAGATTTTCGACCCGATGTCGTTGTGTGTCACTCCCTGGCCAATATCGCATGGTTTCATTTGTGCCATGAAGGGGATATTCTCCCGATAAAGCGCCTCTTGCTTGTCGCACCTCCGCATTTGAGCTGTGAAATCGAAACCCTCAAAACCTTTTTTCCCCTCGAAGCCCCAAAAAATCTTTTTGCCCAAAAGGTATTGCTGGTAACGTCAACTAATGACCCCTATATGAGCGTAGATGAAGCAGCAGCGCTTCAGAAAATGCTTGATGTGGAGATGAAAATAATAGAAAACGGCGGACATATCAATACCCATTCCGGATACGGCGAATGGCCGTGGGTCAAAGAGTGGGTATTGCAATGAAGTATGAAATTACGAAAAGCACGGCTTGCTGTGCGTGGGCGCTCCGCCGAGGACGAAGTGCCCTTTGGGTGGAACTCAGCGTTAGCGCAGACAATCGGGGCTTTGCTCCGATGTCGTATTTAAAGCGAAGGTTCATAAAATGATCCTGAGTATAGAAAGTAGCTGTGATGATAGCTCTATCGCCATTACGGAGATTTCAACCAAAAAACTTATCTATCACAAAAAGATTTCCCAAGAGTTGGAACACTCCCAATACGGCGGAGTCGTCCCCGAACTTGCCAGTCGTCTGCATGCCGAAGCGTTACCTCGAATTTTAGCCGAATGCGAACCGTGGTTTGATCGGCTCAAAGCAATAGCCGTTACGAACGAACCGGGCTTGGGAGTTACCCTCATCGAGGGTGTCACTATGGCAAAAGCGCTCAGTATTGCACTGGGAATTCCACTTTTGCCGATCAACCATCTCAAAGGGCATATCTACTCCCTTTTTATTGAAAAAGAGTCTGTTTTGCCTATGACCGTATTGCTTGTCTCGGGTGGACATACGCAGCTCATCGAAGTTAAATCCTATACTGAGATGGAAATGGTTGCCACCACCATGGACGACAGTTACGGTGAGAGCTTTGATAAAGTAGCCAAAATGATGCATTTGGGGTACCCTGGCGGTCCTCTCATCGAAAAACTGGCTCTCAAGGGTGATGGATCACGCTTTTCTTTTACCATCCCTCTATGGCAGTCCCCTTTAATCGCATTTAGCTATTCAGGACTCAAAAATCAGGTTCGTCTCTGCGTAGAAGCCAACGATCCCTCTGCCTACGCCGATATTGCTGCAGCATTCCAACAAACGGCAACCGAGCACCTGATCCAAAAACTCAAAAAATATTTTAAGTCCTCCCCACCGAAACGCTTTGCTATTGTGGGAGGCGCAAGTGCCAATCTTTACCTCCGCTCCCGTATCGAGGCAATCTTAGCGCCTTATAAAGCCTCTTTGTATCTCTCTGAACTTTCTTATTGCTCAGACAATGCTGCAATGATCGGACGCGCGGCACTCGAAGCTTATACCCTTAAATTATTTTCCAACTTCGCTGATATTTCAATACATCCCCGCTGCAAACTTTAGGAATGCTGAATGCATTACACCTCTTTCATAATTCAGACATAAATTATCTGATTTAAAATATACTTTCCGCATCAATACATAAACGCAAGGAGCCAATATGGCAACTACAAAATTCAAAGGTACAGACGTAGAACTTCTCGGAAATGAAGTGAATGTTGGAGATAAAGCTCCTGAAGTAACTGTTGTAAACTCAGCAGGATTGGGTGACGTAGTAGTCGGTGGAGCACAAGGTGTTAAACAACTTATCATCGTTGTCCCTTCATTGGATACGGGTGTATGTGCTACTGAAACTCGTAACTTCAATGCAAAAGCAGCTTCTATCGAGGGTGTTAAAGCAACGATCGTATCTTTGGACTTGCCTTTTGCTGCAGGACGTTTCTGCCAAGCTGAAGGGATCGACAAATTGACAGTATGTTCAGATTTCCGTAACAAAGATTTCGCTAACGCATACGGTGTATTGCTTGGCGGATCTGTTCTTGCCGGTGTAACGTGCCGTGCGATTTTCGCGGTGAATGAAGAAGGGATCGTAACCTACAAAGAGATCGTTCCTGAAATCACTGAAGAACCAAACTACGACGCTGCATTGGCTGCCGTTAAATAACTTCTTTCTCCCTCTTTTGGGAGATCGAATCTCTCACTACTCACAAACTATTGTAATCACGCCGTTTTTCGTATTCAATGAATACTTGTAGCGTCCGTCTAATTCGATCGTAAGACGTGCGAATTCTCCATGATTTGTACAACTGACATTACTTATCGGAGCAGCATTCAAACTTCGTTCCTCACGTTTAAAAACACCGTTGTGTTTAAAATCGAGTACAATCCGGCTCGGATCGCTCAAAGCGAAGTGACGGATTAAAACATCACTAGAGCGGACTGTGATCACCTTCCCTTGATTGGAAAGCTGAACAAATCCAAAATTTACTGAAGCTGATTTCGCGCCGACTAAGCTTCCACCGCCCGATTGAGAGAGGGTGATGGGACGATGCCAATCGATGCTCTGATCAATCTGGACCTTTTTTTCTTCGAAGCTCCCATCCAAATTTTGAATGGTAAATGTCACTTCTTTTAATATACGTGCCTGATCGGGAAACGTATAGCTGATCGTCCCCATTTTCGGACGCACATCGGGAATATTCGAAGTCACTTTTTGTTTTTTGGAGTCTTCAGCTGGGAAAAAAGGGTTTTCGCGAGCCAAAAGCGGCATAAGAAGTACTACAGAGAGATAAAGTGAAAATTTCATGTATCTCCAGTCATTATTGTGAGTCAGCATCCAGCTCTTTAAGCTCAAAATACTGTTTTTGCAATTCGGCATTTTCAGCTTTTAGCCGTTCAATGTCATTGTTTAGATAATTTTGGTGCTCTTCCAACTCCAAAAGGACACTAAGGGAGTTGTCTCCAAAAAAAATAAATCCCATATAGACACCGACAATCAAGACAACTCCTGCAGCGATGAAAAATTTAACGGTCGTCAATCCGAAATAACGTTCGGTCAGACTCTCTTTCTCTCCATCTTGCAGAAATTCTTGATCCTCGTGATGCATTAGTTAAAAAGTGCGTTCCCCAAGTATTCGCCGTACATCACTTCTGTTTCGATTTCAAGAAGACGGTTGTATTTTGCCGTTCGCTCACCGCGTGCTGTTGAACCAGTTTTGATCTCACCACAGTTCAGTGCGACCGCGAAATCGGCGATAAACGCATCTTCACTTTCACCCGATCGGTGAGACATGATACATTTATAGCCGTTTCGCTGTGCAAGGCGAACGGTAAGCATCGTTTCAGATACGGATCCGATTTGGTTCGGTTTGATCAAAAT
>NZ_JAEMQA010000127.1 GCF_022759005.1 Sulfuricurvum sp.
GTCAACAACCGGACCAATTACTTGAGCAATTTTACCAATCATTCTTTCCTCCATAATTATTTCATCGACTCGACGCCGCTGATAATCTCGATAAGTTCAGTCGTAATCGCTTCTTGACGAGCTTTATTAAACTTGACTTTAAGCGAATTAACCATCTCTTTTGCATTGTTTGTTGCTGCATCCATAGCCTGCATACGCGCACTATGCTCAGCTGCAACGGAATCGATCAAAGCGTAATACATGTTGTATTCAGCGTATTTAGTAACCAATGAATCGAGCATTTTCTCTTCATCTTGCGCTTCAAGCTCAAGAACTGAGTTTTTAACCTCTTCACAGTCATACCCTTGAACATCAACCGGAAGAACCCGAGTTACATGTAATTCCTGGGTGATAACATTTTTATAACCGTTGTATACGATATAAACCGCATCAACAATTCCCTCTTTGAAATCATTGATCGAACGGGTCATGAATTCGCTTGAACGCTGCATATCGGGTGCAGAACTGAGATTTTTAACTTCATCAATCATTTCGATTTGATTGTAGTTGAAAAATTCAATCCCTTTTTTCCCGATACCGCGAAGGCGAATTTTGACGTTTTTATTCTCATAATCTTTCATCAAACGTCGAACCGCTTTGATGGTTTGCATATTAAAACCACCGCAGAGCCCTTTGTCCGCTGTTACGAAAATAATATCGACCGTTTTTGGAGCATCGTTTTCAAGAAAACAACGGTTATCAATCCCGCCGACTTTATTGCATTGGATACGTCCTGCGATTTCAGCTATCACTTGATTCGTTTTTTGTGCAAACAGACGTGAACGTTTCGCAAGCTCTTCTGCCCGGCGAAGTTTCGCCGTCGAAACGAGCTTCATGGCACGCGTTGTTTTCTGCGTGTTCGAAACACTCTTGATCTGTCTTTGAATCTCTTTCAAGTTAGCCATAAAGATCCTTATTCAGCAACGAAAGTAGATTTAAACTCTTCGAGTGCTTTTTTCATTAGAGCTTTTGTTTCATCATTGATTTGTGAAGTTGCTCTGATATTCTCAAGAATTTGCGGATATTGCGCTTCTACGAACGGATAAAGATCCGCTTCGAATTTAACAACCGCGTTAACAGAGATATCATCAAGATACCCTTCGTTCCCTGCGAAAATAACCAATGCTTGCTTATCAGCACCGAGTGGTGAATATGGAGGTTGTTTCAACACTTCGACCATACGTTGTCCACGCTCAAGTTGTTTACGGCTTACTTCATCCAAATCAGAAGCAAACTGAGCAAACGCTTGAAGTTCACGATATTGTGCAAGATCAAGACGCAATGTTCCAGCAACTTGTTTCGTTGCTTTGATTTGTGCAGCACCACCAACACGTGATACTGAGAGACCTACGTTGATCGCAGGACGGATACCTGAGTTGAACAAGTCAGTTTCCAAGAAAATTTGACCGTCAGTAATTGAAATTACGTTGGTAGGGATATACGCTGCAACGTCACCCGCTTGAGTTTCGATAATTGGTAGAGCAGTCAAAGAACCTGCACCCATTTCATCGTTTAATTTCGCTGCACGCTCCAACAAACGGGAGTGTAGATAGAAAACATCCCCTGGATACGCTTCACGACCCGGAGGGCGGCGAAGAATCAATGACATTTCACGATACGCTACCGCATGCTTAGAAAGATCATCATAAATGATCAAACCATGACGCGCATTGTCACGGAAATATTCACCCATCGTTACACCAGTATACGGTGCAAGGAATTGAAGAGCTGCCGCTTCTGAAGCTGTTGCAGATACGATGATAGTGTAGTCCATGGCACCGTTTTCTTCAAGACGACGGATAACTTGTGCAACGGTTGATTCTTTTTGACCGACAGCAACATAGATACATACTACGCCGTTACCTTTTTGGTTGATGATAGTATCAAGTGCAACAGTTGTTTTACCGGTTTGGCGGTCACCGATAATCAACTCACGTTGTCCGCGTCCGATCGGAACAAGCGCATCGATCGCTTTAATACCCGTTGCCATAGGTTCATGAACCGATTTGCGAGCCATAATACCAGGAGCTTTTTCTTCTACGAAACGAACTTCCGTTGTTTCGATCGGTCCTTTACCATCAATCGGCTCACCAAGAGCATTCACGACACGACCAAGAAGTGCATCACCGACAGGAACACGTAGAAGACGCCCAAGACGTTTTACGCTCATCCCCTCGCGAAGTTCTTTCCCTTTACCAAGAACGACAACCCCAACACTGCTTTCTTCAAGGTTCATTGCAAGACCGCGTGTACCGTCTTCAAACTCTACCATCTCACCGGCCATGACGTTATTCAAGCCATACACTTGAGCGATTCCGTCTCCGTATGAGACAATTTTTCCGGTTTCATTAATATCTACATTAAGTTCGAAATTTTCAATTCGCTCTTTAATGATTGAACTGATTTCGTCTGCTTGTACTTTTGCTACCACTATTTCTCCTTTCCCGAGGGTTAAATTGCTTTTAAAATGTGCTCAACAAGTTGAGCGTTTAGGCGGCTTTTTGAAAAGTTAATCTCAACATTCAAATCATCCACTTCGACACGTACGCCGTCAAAATCAGAAGCAACATAGCTCAACGCGATAGTTGCATCCATTTTTTTGCCTAAATCTTGTGCGATTTTTTCTACTGAAGCCTGATCGACAGCATTATTACTGTAAATACGGCCCGTAAACGTACGTTTTGCACGTCCGATTTCACGTTTCAACTGATCAGCGATTACAGGGATCAATAGAAGACGTCCGTTTTCAGACAATAATTTAATCAAGTTATTGACCATTGTGCTGTTTGCCGAAGCAACCATCTCCAAAATCAATTGACATTTCGCGCTTGCGCTCACATCATTTGAGTTCATGATCAAATTAAACTTTTCATTTTTATACGCTTCAGCTACCATAGAAAGAAGTGTTGAAAGATTTTCCAATGATTCTTGGTCGCAACTTTGCATGATCGGCTTGATATAACGCTTTGCAATAAGTTCATTTCGCATTTACGCCACCTTCTTTTTCAAGATTTCGGTCATTGCTTCTTTACCTAATGCATCGTTGCTACTGTTCATAACATCGTTCATAACTTCAGAAACTACTTCACGAACCATTTTACGTTTTTCAAGCTCCATAAGAACATCATTTTGTTTGGCAATCATCTCAAGTTCTTGTTCACATTGAGCCAAAATTTTATCTGCCAAAATTTTGTTCTCTTTTTTGCTTGACTCCGCTAATTCAGCCGCAAAACGCTCTGCTTCTTCTACTTTGTGCTCAGCCGCTTCTTTGAGACGTTTTGATTCACGAAGACGCTCTTGAACTTTTTCAAGTTCATTCGCGATCGCCGCGCTTCGTCCGCCAAAATAGTTTTTAAGCGGTTCTGCCAAAATATAAACCATAATTCCGGCAAAAATCAAGAAGTTTACCGTTCGTTGAATGATATCCGTTGAACCCTCTGCATGTGCATCTGAACCAAACAGATATGCGCTGAGCAATAACACTGTAACAATTATTTTACCCATTGCAGCTCCTCATATCGTATTTAATTTAGCTGATACAGCAGTTTGGAAAGCAGGCACTTCATTGTTAAGTGCAGCGATCAGACGTGTTCTCTCTTGCGATAATTCGCTTTCGAACGTTGCATACTCTTGTGCTAATTCAGCACGTTTTGTCTCTATTTTGCTATTTGCCAGCGCTTTGGCCTCAGCAATAACTTTTTCTCTTAGTGCTGCTGCTTCCAGTTTCGCGTCACTAATGATCTTTTCGGCTTTGGCATGAAATGCAGCGATTTCAGAATCGTTGTTACCAACGTGTTCCATATCTTTTTTAATATCCGCATCCCGTTTTTCCATATAACTGAAAAGAGGTTTGTAAAGCAAACTGTTAAGAGCGGCAATAAGGACAAGGAAGACAATCAGTGTACTGCCAAGCAGCATCGGACTTATATCTAACATACCACCTCCTAAAAGTTGCGTGATTATACAACTTATAAATTGAAGGGACAGTTAAACGTGAGCAGATATTAAGAAAGTAGGTCTAAAAATGATTCAATTTGACCATTATCATCAAATTCGATTGTTAATTTGTAACCTTTTGTGCCACTTTTATAACCAAGTGCACTTAAACGCTTTTTCAACGCATCAAAATCAAGAGTATCGACTTCCGTAGAGGCACTCGTAGACGTCGAGGGAAGTTTAATTTTCTTTACCATGCTCTCAACATCACGAACACTCAGTTTTTGACCGATCACCGAATCGATCATCATCGATTGCTCTTTCGGGTCAAGTGCTAAAATCACTTTGGCGTGTCCTGCACTGATTTTACCATCAATCAGTGCTTTCCGCCCTTTTTCACTCAGTTGTAAAAGACGAAGCGTATTGGTGATTTGTGCACGGCTTTTATGAACAGTTTGAGAAAGCTGTTCATGGGTTAATTCATGAATATCAATGAGCTCTTGATACGCTTGTGCCAATTCAATGACATTGAGTTCGTCACGCTGAATATTCTCAATTAGAGCCTGCTGTCGCATCTGCTCGTCGCTGACCGATACAACGATCGCTTTGATTGTTTTATTTTTAGCCAATTTGCTCGCACGAAGACGGCGTTCACCCGCGATAAGGATATATCCGTCAAGGTCTTCTTTAACCACGATCGGTTGAAGGAGCCCGTGTGTTCTAATCGACTCGGAAAGTTCGGCTAAACTTTCCGGATCAAAATGCTTTCGCGGTTGATACGGATTGGGACGGATTTTAGCGACCGGAATCTCTTCTACTCCACCTTTTTTAGGCAGTTCGTTGTCGTATGCTTCTTCGATTTCGCTCAAAAGGGCTCCCAACCCTCTTCCCAATGCGGATGCTTTCGCCATACTTTTCCTTTAGGCGATAATCGCGTGTGCCAAATCTTGGTACGCCATAGAGCCGCTCGATTTTACATCATACAATATAGCCGGTTTTCCGAAACTCGGAGATTCAGCCAATTTGACGTTACGCGGAATCACAATGTAATCGTCTTCGGTGCTGTGCGATTTAAACAATTTCCCTTGAAAATGTTGACGTAAATCGGCAAATACCTGACGTGAAAGGTTGTTTTGCGCACTGTACATTGTCGGCAAAAACCCTTTTATCGTTAATTTCGGGTTGATGGTTTTACGTACCAGTTTAACGGTATTGAGAAGCTGAGCCAACCCTTCCAATGCAAAAAATTCACATTGAATCGGGATAATGACTGAATTGGACGCTGAAAGAGCATTGATCGTCATCGGCCCTAGTGCCGGAGGTGAATCGATGATCACATAGTCATAATCTTCTTTAACCTGTGCGATCGCCCGCTTCAAGATCAACTCTCGCCCACTTGCGTTTTCGGCATCATAATACTCTTTTTCAACACCGACGAGACCGATATTCGACGGAGCTAAAAATAGTTTTGGCAAAGATGTCTTTAAAATAATCTCACGTAATTTCTTAGCACCGATCAAGACATGATAGATATTAAATTCATAATTATTTCGGTGATACCCCAATGAGGTCGTTGCATTTGCTTGCGGATCAGCATCAATCAACAATACTTTTTTCTCTGCAACGGCTAATGAAGCGGCTAAGTTGACTGCGGTGGTAGTTTTACCCACTCCACCTTTTTGATTGGCGATAACAATAACTTCACTCATCGTAAACTAAATATCCTTTGGCCATCGCATAACAACGATCCGTCTTCAAGTAAAACGGCATTTTGCAATGCAACTTTTTCATTATTGTTGTGGGTAAAAAAATCTCTACTGTTTTCAAATTCTATCTTGTATTTACTAAAAATTTGCTTCCACGTCGGCAAATTTTTAAACAAATTTCCATAGGCTTTTGTTAATTCGTATGGTGTTGCCGCAATATCCATTTTTCCAAAATCAGACGGAGCCGATACAATATTGATTCCGATACCGCATATCAGTGTTTCACCCACTAAATTGGTAATGACTCCACCGATTTTTTTCTCTTCGAGATAAAAATCATTCGGCCATTTCAACCACAATTTTGATCCCTGCGAAGCAATCAGCTCTTTCATCAAAAATGCGAAATATATGGACGATGATTCCAGCTTCAAATCCTCTGGAAGCATCTCGCGTTTGATCGCTATTGAAATAAACAGATTTCCGCTTACACCGATCCAGTTATTGCCACGTGAGCCTCTTCCGTTTGTTTGAATATCGGTGCCGACACATACGGGTGCTGAGAGTGCACCTGCTTTTAATGCATCAATCAGATAGCTCTGTGTCGAATCCAGCGATTCAAACCAATAAATTTCCACACCCTATCCGTTTGCCATTGAGATAATCGATAACCGATGTCTCTTGCTTCGAAGGAGCTTGCACCCTAAAAATCCGCAAAGATCCCATAGTGCATTGAACGACAATACTCTCTTTGTCTATCGCGATGATCGTTCCCGCTTCTGCTGAGCTGATCTCTTCTTCGAGCTTCATTGATTTAATTTTTAATCCCGATTCAAGATAGAGCCCTGGCCATGGCGTATACGCACGGTATCGGTTGTATATCTCGCGCGCATTGGAGAAATCGATCAATCCATCCGATTTGAGAATTTTTTTGCAATGTGTAGCATCGGCATCATTTTGTTTTACGGCACTGTGACGATCCCAATGACGGATGACATCAAGTGTCAAATGAACGGCACACTGCGTTAATCGTTCATATAATGATTCCACCATTTCATCATCTCCGATAGGGAGTTTCTCGATTTTGATAATTGCGCCTGTGTCCAATCCCTCATCCATCCACATCGCACTAACACCGCTTTGAGGATCGTTGTTGAGCAAGCTTTGCTGAATCGGACTGGCTCCACGGTAATGCGGCAAAATGGAGGCATGAAGATTGACACACGGAACATACTCCAAAATTTCTTTCGGGAGAATTTGCCCGTATGCCGCCACAATAATCATATCGCACGGAGTCGCTAATACACCGGCCACCACGGCTTCATCACGAAGTCTGTTAGGCTGTAGCACGGGGATATTAGCTTTTTCTGCCACGACTTTTACGATAGGAGGAGTCAAAATCGCTTTTCGCCCTACCGGTTTATCTGGCTGCGTATAGACGCTGACAACTTCAACATCATTGGCCGCAATCAAAGCTTCTAAAATAGACGCGGCATAATCGGGTGTCCCCATAAAGATGATACGAGTCATTTCAAAGCTCCTCTGCGGCTTTGAACAAACTGCCTCCGCGATGTTCGCCGTGAATCAAAAAGCTTTTAACATCGCTCAAATCAAAACCGCTTGCCAAAAACATCGCACTGCCGCGCTGAAGGAGAAAATTAGCCGCTTTGAGTTTCGTCACAATCCCCCCTGTCGCAAAATTATGATTCGGGGAGACTTGCAACGCAAGCTCGTCAGGGGTAATTGATTCAATTCGTGAGCGGACTTTTGCGTCACTGTAGGTGCGCGGATCTTTGTCATAGTAGGCGTCAATATCGGAAAGAATTACGAGTAAATCGGCTCCAAAATGGTATGCTGCATAGGCTGAAAGTTGATCGTTGTCGCCCAAAATCAATTCTTCGGTTGCTGTAGCGTCGTTTTCATTGATGATCGGAACAACATTGTGTTTGAGTAGGGTTTCAATCGTATCTTTTGCTTTTTGGGACTCTTCGTCGGTGTTAAAATTCGCTGCCGTTACCAAAACTTGGGAAGGGAGAATATTGTAATATTCAAACATTTTACGGTATTTGTTCATCAAAATCGGCTGACCGATTGACGCAAGGGCTTGTTTATTAGCCAAAATCTTTTTATCGAGTTTTAGCTCTGTATATCCCGCGGCTACCGCGCCGGATGAAACCAAAATCACTTCATATGTTTTTTTCAGCTCCGCAATAAAATCAACCAGATTTTGCATCCGATCTTTTGCAATGCGGTTTTGCTCGCTTAAAACAGCGCTCCCGACTTTGACAACGATCCGCTTCATTTACGCTCCGTTACAACCATTTGATAAAGTGCGTAGGTCAAAGGCTTGATATTCAAATGGATAGCCGAAGAGATCGGTGCGACAAAAGCCGGTTTCGAAGAATCATAAAACGCTTTGTCAAAATCTTCTTGCTCATATACCGGATACTCTTCGCTAAACGCAAAACGGCTTTTTGAGACAGGTGAAAGATTCAGAAGCTTTAAAAACTCATTGGTTTTTTCAATCGCCTCTTCAGGACTCATGGCATCGGCACGGGTTAAAGCAATCGCAAAATTACGTTCCGCCAAGAGTGGTGAAAACGCTTCCAGCTCTTGTTTGAGGGTTTCATATTGATACTGCATCTCCAAATACGATGCCAAATCAATCATGAACAAAAGCGTTTTTGTACGCTCAATATGACGTAAAAATTTGAGTCCAAGCCCTTTACCTTCGGATGCACCGCCGATAAT
The DNA here is from genome assembly GCF_022759005.1 of Sulfuricurvum sp. Lineage (GTDB taxonomy): Bacteria > Campylobacterota > Campylobacteria > Campylobacterales > Sulfurimonadaceae > Sulfuricurvum. The sequence goes on from NZ_JAEMQA010000127.1 coordinate 8,430, forward strand.
TCCCGGAATATCCGCCATGATGAACGAATCATAATCACCGATATTAATCTGACCGAGTTTCGGAGTCAACGTCGTAAATTCATAGTTGGCCACTTCAGGACGTGCATTGGACACCGTCGAAATCAACGTTGATTTTCCGACGTTCGGAAACCCTACCAAACCAACGTCCGCGATCAGTTTCAAATCAAGACGTACAACTTTCGTTACACCCGGTTCACCCGGTTGAGCATACATCGGTTTTTGGTTCGTAGAGGATTTGAAATGGACATTACCCAAACCGCCTCGTCCCCCTTGTAAAAAGAGAACTTCTTTACCGTCTTCGAGTAGATCAAGAAGTACTTCTCCGCTCTCCACATCAACAACTTGTGTCCCAGGAGGAACAACGACGACAATGTGCTCGCCCGATTTTCCCGCCATATTTGAACCCATCCCCTGACGACCGTTTTGAGCTTTGAGATTTTTGTTCCCCTGAAAATGTGCAAGGGTATGGGTATTATTGTCTACTTTGAAATAGACATTTCCCCCTTTACCGCCGTCACCACCGTTGGGACCCCCTTGAAGGACATATTTTTCCCGTCTAAAAGCAACACACCCTGCTCCCCCTTTTCCTGAGGAAACGGTAATCTCTACACTATCATTAAACATGGATGTCCTTCACGCAATTTTAAAGCTCGATCTCATCTTGAGACGATTATTACTTACTTAACTCTATACTTTGTTCTAAAGTACACGATTAAAAAGATAATTTAGGAAATTGTATCAAAATCGGGCGAAAGCCCGACGAGAGTTTTGGGAAAAAATTAAGCGGCAGGGATGATAGAGACTTGTTTGCGTGTTTTGTCTTTACGTTCAAACGCAACGACACCGTCAACCAACGCATACAATGTATGGTCTTTACCCATACCGATATTTTTACCAGGATGAACTTTTGTTCCGCGTTGGCGGATAACGATATTACCCGCTCTTACGAATTCACCACCGTATTTTTTGACACCGAGTCTACGTCCCGCTGAGTCGCGGTTATTCTGTGTACTACCCTGACCTTTCTTATGAGCCATGCTGTCCTCCT
>NZ_JAEMQA010000097.1 GCF_022759005.1 Sulfuricurvum sp.
TAATATTTTTTCCATCTTTTTGAATAAACTCAAAATCGACTCTATCACCAACGCTCAAAGGATGCGTCAACTCATGATCGATCACTTCAAAAGGCATATTCATGGAAGGCCACTTAAGTGCAGGAATCGGGTCATGAAAAATACGTAAACTTTCATGATTATCGGCGATCGATTTTACGGTTCCACTTGCATGAATCGTTTGTTCTGACATTACCGTATTGCTAGGGTGAGAATGATGTTCACCCATATCCATACCCCACATCATTGGGCTCACTGCCATTATGGCAATAGATAGAACACTAAGAATTTTTGTTTTCATAGACTCTCCTTTTTATCTTATAAGAGCAGTCTATCATACAAGACAATCTGCTCATTTAACCTAATAATAACAATATTAACAACGACTATCTGTGCATCAGTTATAATTTCACCTCTATTTCATTCAAAGGTCACACGTTGCGCGCTCTGTTTTTTCTTTTTTTCTCTACCTCTTTGTTTGCTCTCGTCACCATCGCACCCGTGGACATCGGTGCCAAACCCGGCTTAAGCGGCAACATTTCGGGATCACTCAGCTCCAAAAGCGGCAACACCGAAAACGATGAATACTCTCTAGGGTTACGTGCACAATACGATCAAGGGAGTGATTACGTCACATGGGGAGCACTAACCTATGATTACGGCAAATCCAACGGAACCAAAAACGAAGACAAAATCTACGCTCATCTGCGCTATATCCATGCCATAGATGATGCCAAAATTTGGACAAGCGAGTTTTTCGTCCAAACCGAACGGGACAAATTCAAAGATATCAACGAACGCTCTCTCCTTGGTGCAGGTTTACGCTGGCGATTTCTCAATTCCGAAGAGTGGGGAAAAGCGTATGCTGGATTTGATGCAATGTTGGAACAAATCGATTATGCCCATCCGCTAATCAATCCGAATGAAAATAACAGCCGTCTTAACAGCTATCTTGCATGGACCCAAACCTTTACCAACACGACCAAGCTCAGTTTCTTGGGTTATTTTCAACCGAAGTTCAACGATACCTCCGATTTCGTCTCGTTGCAAACGTTGGAGCTGATCGTACCGATTTACGGAAAACTCAATCTTACCCTCACGGCAAAATACGGTTATGACAGCGCTCCTGCGGTGAATGTCAAAAAAGCTGACAGTGCCTACGTCACCAGTCTGCTTTGGTCGTTTTAGTCAAAACACTATTTTGCTACAATGTCTCTTATGAATAAAACGAGCCATTGTATCTACTGCAAACACCGTCTCTATCAACTTGGCGACGGTATGGTCAAATGCTCCGTCTGCAAAAAAAAATACAGCCCCGCACGGATCAATCAAATCAAAAATATTCTCGATGCTTTTTGTCACGACGAAAATGCCCATTCTGCATCCAAATCGCTTGATCTCAGCTATGTCGGCGTCCTGAATTACTATCAAAAATTTCGTCGCTTATGTGCCCAATACTGTGAAGAGCAGTATCATCAGAATCGTAGTGCCGATTCCCAATACGAAGAGTATCTTTACATTGAAAAATCAAAAAGGGGGGATAAATCGGCCATTTTCGATGCCCATAATTTTCTCACCTTCAGCTACGGTGAAAAAGTCTATACTCTGCTCATGCCCTCTCTAGGGATGTTCAAACAGCAATTTGTAGCCGATAATCTCGAAGAGATCTATCATAAAGAGTTTTCAAAATTTATGCGAACCAGCAAAATCATCAAGATTTCCGAACATGACAATGCGATCACCAAATTTTGGCACTATTTTGAACACTTTATTACTGCTTTTAAAGGGGTAAGCACTGAGCACTTCCCCTACTACCTAAAAGAGGCAGAGTTTAAATTCAATACCCCTCTTGAAAAACGTTCCGAAATTTTAGAGCAGCTCTATTTTCGCCCTACCGTGTAGGATATTTAAACTCGTCGATAATTGTTTCCAAACTTTTTTGCGATTCGTTTTGTTTTGAACTGATATTTATAGTTTTTAAGGTGTTAATAACTGTATTTATATAGTCGTTGAATCGTTGTGTTAATGTCTTACTCAGCCCCATGTGAAACGTGATACTTTTGGGGATAATCCCAATAACGTTCGATTCGGGGAGCGAATGCCCCATCAGCTCCATCATATCCAAACACTGCATCACCCCCACTTCGTGAGCCCCTCCGCTATTGAGCCCATAACCGCTGAGTTCATAGGAGGGGATATTGTAGACACTTCCCGCTTCATCGTCGAGGTTGATCGTATCGAGGATAATGATACGCTCATGCTCCATAAAGAGGTTGAGCAGATTGATCCCCTCGACTCCGCCGTTAATGATCTCTATGTCAGGGGTGAAGGTATAGTTGGCGTTTAGATAGGCACACGCGTAAATCCCGACGCCGTCATCCTCTTCTAGAACATTGCCGACCCCTAATACTACCGTACTCATCAGAAACCCTTGGAGTGTTCGATGCTCGGATTGGCGAACTGCTCGATGATCTCATCCAAACTCATGACCTCACTTTTAGGTGTAGCGGTGATACCGCATTTGGCGAGTTGCTCTACGATTATCTCGATGTAGCTCTCCCAATGCGCACGCAAGGCAGGAGTCACATCGACACAGACGCTGATGATATCTTCGGGGACGATACTCACCATCGTGGTTTGCGCACAGTGTGACGCCATTGAACAGATTTGAAGCATCTCGGTAATCTCTACTTCGTTCGCCGTCTTTTTAATCCCCTGATGCCCTATCAGCTCATCACCGCTCATCACCACTATCGTCCCTGCCGCCAACGCATCATCGGAGCTGGTATTGACGATCATGACATGCTCATACTCTTGGAGCAGTGGCATCAAACGAAATCCCAGCGTCCCCCCATCGACGACATCGAGCGGCGGCTCATACGTGAAGTTCTCTTTGAAGTATTTACCGGCATACAACCCGATCCCCTCATCCATAAAAAATGCGTTCCCTGAACCGATCAGAGCTACTTTAGCGTTCATGAATTTCCTTTTGTAATTTTTGATATCACTTTCCGAGCAAAGCCCGAAAAGTGGCAGGGACAAATGTCCCTACAACCCCCTAAAGCTATCCGCATCTTCCGGATGCGGAAGATTATGCAAAGTATAATAAAGTTGACCCAATGCAATCGAGCCGTCATTAATCGGCGTTTGCTGTTGGGCATAAAAGGCTCTTGCTTCAAATCGGCGATAGAGTCGGCTCATCAATGCGCGGTTTTGAAACACGCCGCCGCCGATAACGATCGGTAATTCGGGATGCATATGTGCAAAATGCTCCATGATGACTTCAAGTGTTGAGAGAAAACGGCTCGCAATCTGGGTTTTATCCCCTTTGAGGGAGATGATCTCTTTCACCATTTTAGACACATCAATCACACCGTTTTGAATCTCAAATGCGAATGGTTCGATGATGGAATCATCGACAAACGATTCCATCATCATACCCCCCTGCCCCTCATAATCAAGACTCTGAACAAACCCGCCCAACGACGCCACCGCATCAAATAGCCGACCCATTGAAGAGCTTCGCGGAGCATTGATATTTTTACTCCACATATGATGCAGAGTTCGGATCTCGTGGGGTAAAAAGGCTTCAACCGTAGGGGATTTCAGATTCATTACCTCACCCAGACTAAAACACTCAAACAACAGCGATAGGGCAATCCGTCGTGGCTCCTTGATCGCTTTGTCTCCACCCAAAAGGGCAACAGGTTTGAGATGTCCAACGCGCTCATAGCCATGTGCATCGGCGATCACCACCTCTCCACCCCACAGGCTCCCGTCCTCTCCGTATCCCGTACCGTCATACGCAAAACCGAGCACTTTTTCACTCAATCCATACTCTGCCATGCACGCGAGAATATGGGCATAATGGTGCTGAATGCCGTAATGCTCTTTTTTTTGCTCCTGTGCATACACGCTTGTGCTGTAGTGAGGATGGAGATCGTGCACCAAAAGGTTCGGTTCCGCCTCGTAAAAGCGTTTAAAGGTCTGCACCGTCCGCTCAAAATAGCTATCGGCTTCGACACTTCCCAAATCGCCGATATGACCGCTGAGGATCATATTCTCTTTCACCCCCAAAGCAATCGCGCTCTTTTGATGAGCACCGAGGGCTAAGATGGCTTTGTCGGAAGAGCATTGCAACGCAATCGTATGTGGGGCAAATCCGCGCCCCATTCGGAGCATGACCACACGCCCTTCGGCAATTTGGATCACCGCATCATCGAGGGCATTGATAATGGTACGGTCATGATCGAGGATTCCGTCCACGACATGACCAAGGCGATTGACAATTTCGGATGATCGGATCATAATCGGCTCATCGCTAATATTGGCACTCGTCGCAACGAGGGGGAATTCGATCCGCTCAAACAACAACCGATGAAGCGGGGTATAGGGGAGAAAGACGCCGAGACGATCGATATAGGGGGCAACCAAGGATGAGAGGTTCGTCTCTTTTTTTGCATCCACAATCACGATAGGCTTGTGTGATCCCGTAATATGGCTTTTTTCCACTTGATTGATCGATACATACGTTTCAAGTTGCTTTATCGAGCCGAACATCACGGCGAGGGGTTTGGACTTGCGGTGTTTGCGTCGACGCAATTCCCCTATGGCACTATCTGAAGTGGCATCGCACATCAGATGAAATCCCCCCAACCCTTTGAGAGCAATGATTTTCCCTGATTTGAGCATGTCTACGGCAAGCGCAATTGGATCACCAACTATCTCATCTCCGCGATTATCCAAAAAGGTGAGTTTCGGACCGCACTCTGAACAGCTGATAGGTTCAGCATGATAACGGCGTGACGCGGGATCAGTGTACTCGGCGGCACACTTAGGGCACATCGTAAAATGCTTCATCGAGGTGCGGACGCGATCATAGGGAGGAGTTTGGATGATGGTGTAGCGGGGACCACAATCGGTACAGTTGATAAACGGATAACGGTATCGGCGATTGAGCGGATCGTCCATCTCGGCTTGACACGCCGGACAGAGAGCCGTATCAAGAGGGATAGCGACACTGCTTTTACCCAAAGCGCTCTCACGGATCTCAAAATCACTATAGTCTGTCGCTTCGCACTCTTCAACGCTCATCAAGTCGATACGGGCACTGCCTGGGAGGTTTTCTCTCAACGCTTTTATAAACGACTCACACTGCGTCCCGTGTGCTTCGATCACGACACCCTCTGGAGTATTGCAGACAAATCCGCGAATACCATAACGGGTTGCTTCACGATAGACAAACGGACGAAATCCAACCCCTTGCACTATCCCTTTGATCGTAATAAAAAGAGTGTTCATAAATCATTCTTTGGGGTTGCAAGGGTGAAAAGCGTCAAAAAAGCCAACTGCTTGGCTTTTTTAGCTTTGGAACCCATACCGATGTACAAAGTACCGGTTGGGCGTCCCTGCCACATTGCGGGCTTTGCTCGTAATGTGTTTATTAATTTATAAAAAACTACCGCCGACAACGCAATTTTCCTTCCCGATTGGATAACTCGTATTCATCAAAACCGGCGTATTTTTCAAATTTCTTTGCAACCGGCTAAAGAGCGATTGCCCCGCAAAGTACGATCCGCACAACACTATCTCCGTTGCTTTGGTTTTCCCTTTGATCTCAGTGAGCAATTCGCTGAAATAGTCTCCGAAAGATTCGAAGATAGAATAGCTCAAATAGACTGAACCTACGTCTGCAAGACGGTAACTGATGATACTGGCTAAAAAAGCGACATGATCAAATCGGTTATCATTTACTTTGGTATCGATTTGAAGCCCCCCTTTACCGATGAACTTCAACGCCTCTTTCATAACCCCCTCAAAACTCTCTTCTTCAAGTCCCAAGATCATCGCCGTTGCTTCAAACAATGTCGCGTTGTTTTGTTCAATACGGAGCAAAACATCGAACAAGGCAGGATGATTTTTTTCGACGTTTTCAATAAGGCGATCCGATCCCTCACGCAATGTTTTCAGCGCATCGATCAGCCCTATTGAGCTAAAGTGCTTCGGAGGGACGACGCGGATCACTTTTTTACCGTCATAATAGAGAAACGACGGTTCTCCCTCGAAATAGGCACCGACTACTTTGGAGCCGAATTTATTATGTTCGGCGATCACCGACATAAACGAAGCTTCATCCGCTCCCATCGTGTGAAAATTATTCGATTGCACGGAGGGTTCTTCGTTTTCGAGCTGATTGACTTTGAACGTCGATGCCGACTCAAATCGCCCTATTTGATCAAACAAAATACCTCGATCGTCTCTAATCCCCACCAATCCGTGGGCAATACTGAGGGTATCGGTACCATAAGGAAGTCGTGAAGGAAATGATACCCTCTCACCCGAAGCGATAAATTTAACGTCTTTATTGATAAAAAGTCTCATGTCACTTTGATGATTGAGTTCAATATCAAAATCCATCACAAAGTCAGCTTCGCACGGGTGTTCCAACGCTTCATATACGATGGTATCAAGTCCTAAAAGGGTGAGCTCTTTGGCAAGCAGTATCGAAAATCCCTCATCCGGATATTTAACATCGACCGATACACCGAACGTCTCGCGAAGAGCCTCATCTTTGAGTGCAACGTGTAAGATCGGGCGCTCGATACTCAGCAATGCGTTAAATTCATCATTGATCAGTGAACAGTACTCGGTGATTTTCATCGCATTGGCAAGCATCAATACCGCACCGGGTTTCAATCTCTCAGCACGATAAAACAAGCGATACCCCATGGTCGTTTTAACAAGGAGGGTTTTATTGTCCCTCACTGCCTTGGCCGCAACCTCAAACATTGTCCGAAAACTGCCCGCATCGTTTGCGTAGCGTTCTTTATCTTTATGGAGAAGCTTGACCGGTATTCCGCACGAGTGACAGGAATTGAGCACCTGTTTTTCACGTCGTCCCGCATTTTGTGCTTCCTCTGCACACGTTGGACACGGTTTTATATACGAAAGGGTCGTATTGTCACGTACATAAGGGTACTTTTCGAAAAATGCATACTGCCCCCCGCAATGGGTACAGTGAGTAAAAGGGTAATAGTAGCGTTTCGAGGAAGGATCAAACATCTCTTTTTGGCATAAGGGACAAAGTCCCAGCGATACTGGATACTCTACCTCGAAATCGGGAACGGATTCAGGTTCCCCCTCTAACTCGTAATATTCCGACTTGCTCATAAAACAGGATGCGGGAAGCGATGAAGCAATCTCTTCCAAACACGCCTGAAGTTTTTCGTCTGTACTCTCGAACGCGCAAATAATTTTATTTTTTTGCTGATGGACCACTGCTTTAAGTCCGAAACATCGAATAATCGAAATGATGTAATTTTTAATCGTGGGTTGGGAAAACGGAGCAACTAACTCCAATGCGAATGCCATAAGTGACCTTTGATAATAAAGTATAGTACTTTGACCACATTCATATTTGAAAGTGATAAAAAGACTATGATTCTTTCGTCACTCCCGCGTAGGCGGGAGTCTAGCTGGATTCCCGCCTACGCGGGAATGACGAGATATTGGTACTTAATTTTCTTTGACAAACTTCGATCCACCGATAACGATAGCGATATCTGCCTCTTTCCAGAAAATAGTTCTCCAGATTTGGTAGTAGATATGAAATACCACCCAGCAAAGGATAATCCACATCGTCATGTGATGTGCAATACGAACATCCATCAATGTCCCGCCGCATACCGGAATCGTCCAATCTGTCACGAGATGAAGCATCCATGGCCACCATGAACCGATTGAACTCATTCCTGATTCCAATCCATGTACGTACATTTGAAGACCGGTCAACAACATCCATCCTAAAAGCAGATGGAAAATCGTAAAATAAACCGTATTAAAGCTATCCGCATGAGATGAATCAAACTCTTTTTTACGGTTCAACGTCAATAAATTCAACAAGACTGCTTTAAATTCAGCGATATTTTTCCCGTTCGGAATGACTTTTTTATACGGTTTTTCAAAACGGCTAAAAAAGTACAGATACGCGATAATGACTGACGTAACATCAAAAATAATCGCAATAATAAAATGACCGTAACGGTTCCACGCCATCACGTACTTATCCACCGCACCATCGGCGATAAATGTTTGATAGTACGGGTGTCCGATATATAGACCCGTCACGACGGCACCGATCATAGAAATCGCATTCACCCAGTGGATGATGCGCATTGCGGGTGTCATACGTTTGACTTGTTTATAAGCCTGTTTCATATTTAGCTCCTTAGATACTGCAAGAGGTATCTACTTTGTAAACAGCAAGCTCTTTACCTTTGGTGTCGACAACGTGAACCGCACACGCGATACATGGGTCAAAACTGTGGATGGTGCGGATGATTTCCAACGGTTGTTCAGGGTTGGCTACTTTAGTCCCGATCAAACTTGCTTCATACGCACCGAGACGGTTTTTATGGTCGCGCGGCGCTGCATTCCATGTAGATGGAACGATTGCTTGATAGTTTGCTACTTTTCCGTTTTCGATACGTACCCAGTGACCGAGTGCTCCACGCGGAGCTTCTGCCATACCGCGACCTTTTGCGTTAACGCTGACTTTATCGAAATCAAAATCGGTCCATGTCGATTTGTCACCTGCAAGAACGTTTGCAGTCAACTCATCAATCCATTCAACCATGACATCTGACATCAAATTCGTCTCGATCGCACGGGCTGCCGTACGTCCAACCGTACTGAAAAGAACAGCGATAGGAAGCTTTCCGCGTTCCAAGAACTCTGTTACATATTTGGTAATACGTTTGTCTTTTGCAGCTACCCCGATAACCATACGCGCCAACGGCCCCACTTCAACACGGGTGTCGTCATACAACGGTGATTTAATCCAGCTGTATTTCTCTTTTGTTTTCAAGTATGCCATACCGTCATCGCGGCGATCCAATCCTGTATATTCAGGAATGGTTTGACCTTCGTACGGATGAAGAGGTTTAGAGCCTTTGTACCATGAGTGGGTGACGTCTTCGGCAATTTTCTCTTGATCCAACGGAACAACTTTGGAGATGTCTCCGCCGAGAACTACCCCGCTTGGGAAAAGAAGGGCTGATTTGTAAAAACCGGTATCATCAAGACGGAAATCACCGTAACTCATAAAGTTGAGAAGACCGCCGCCGGTTCCACCGACCCCTTTGCCGCCCATTAACTCGCTGAACGTCGCTTTTGAATCCGTTGCTTCGCCTGCATACATGGTTCCCGCCATATAGATATCCGGTAAGTACGCTTGCTTGACAAATTTACGAGCATCTAAAAGCAATTGTTTAAAGAGTGCAAGACGTGCAGGATTTTGAATATCTTGTAC
>NZ_JAEMQA010000078.1:0-4539 GCF_022759005.1 Sulfuricurvum sp.
ATGGAAGTTACATTGACTTCAAAGGGACGTATGAAGAGTTTGCTGAAGCGAAAGCGAACGGAAGTTTATAAATCAAAAGTACATCCGTTCGTGGTGAGCCTGTCGAACCATGAACACCCTTCGACAGGCTCAGGGTGAACGGAATGACGAGAGAGGTAAAGCAATGAGCGACTACAAAAACTTTATCGGTTTAGGGGTAGCGGGCAATTTTGCCCTCCACCTCGAACAAGCGGGTGAGAGTGCCGATTTCAAAGATGTTATCACTGAAGATCCGAACGGTCCGAAAGGGATGTTTCCGTTTTATGTTCCTGCTCGTGAAGGTCAGCTAGGGATTTATCCGATCAGCTCCGAATCGATTATTCTTCCTCAGGAAACATGCAACGTTCAGCCTGAACCCGAAGTGGCGTTGCTCTGTGATCTTGAATACGATCCATCCGGAAATGTAACGTCTATTATCCCCAAGTTTTTCGGTGCCTATAATGATTGTTCCCTGCGTAAAGAGGGTGCGGCGAAAATCAGTCACAAAAAAAACTGGGGGAGTGCCTCCAAAGGACTTGCATCTACACTGATTCCGATCGATTCGTTTGAGAAAGGGGGCGTGATGGAGAGCTACCGTATCGCTTCGTTTCTTCGACGTGAGGGGATGTTGATGCGTTATGGGGAAGATGTCGAACTCACGGGGTACAGTTTCTTTTACGGCAAGCTTATTGAATGGATGAAAAACCAGATCAATGCACAGGTTGATTTCGGTCCACTTGAACCGATACGTGAGTATTTGCGGGATGCCCAGTATCCTAAACAAGCGATTATCAGTATCGGTGCGACCCGCTATACCCATTTCGGTGAGACCAATTTCCTCCAAGAAGGGGATGAGGTGATTGTTGTCGTGTACGATAATAATAAACATTGTATGAATCCGATTCTCTCGATGGCGAATCGAAACGCGTTTGAATCAGAAGGGATCAGTGCGCTCGTTCAAAAGGTTGTACGTGGTTAAACCGGGACTTTACCGCCATTACAAGGGGAAACACTACGAAGTGATCGGAGTAGCAAAACACTCCGAGACGAATGAAAGCATGGTGGTGTATCGACCTCTCTACGGCGAGCGCGGATTGTGGGTTCGTCCGTTGAAAATGTTTGAAGAGACGATGCCAAACGGAACAAAGCGGTTTGAGTATTGCGGAGAGGTTCAATGAGCCGCGGAACAAAACTCTCTCTCGATTTGGGAGCTTCATGGGGTGATGGATGGAGTATGGAAGAGGAGAAAACATCCAAAACTATCACTATTCTTGAACCTTCTGCTCACAAACTCGTATTCCAAAAAGAGAAACGCAAAGGGAAACCCGTAACGCTTGTCGGACCCTTTTCTTTAGAGGATGCGGAGGCACAAAAAGTACTCTCAACCCTCAAAAAATCGCTGGCGTGCGGTGGTGCATACAAAGATCTCTGGATGGAGTTTCAGGGCGATATTGCCCCAAAAGTACGCGAACAACTCGAAAAACTCTCTTTTAAATTCAAGAAATAATTACAATTTATTGCTAAAAACCACTTGATTGCGTCCGCGCTCTTTTGCGGCATAGAGGTTTGTATCCGCCGTATGAATGAGGGCATCTTCGCTCATATCAACGGTCGGGACGATACAAATTCCTCCGATTGAGACACTGAGGGTAGGGAGAATTTTGGAGCCTTTGTGCTCAATTTTCAGATGCTCGATGCTTGCCCGAATTTTTTCTCCAATAATTCTCGCATTTTTACAATCGGTATCGGTTAGGATAACACCGAACTCTTCACCACCGAGGCGAAACGGATAATCTCCCGGGCGCTGGAGCGTCGTTTTAAGTACTTTGGCAACTGCCTGAAGGGCAAGATCCCCTTGCAAATGACCGTAGGTATCGTTGTATTGTTTGAAAAAATCGATGTCCAGCATCATAAAGACAAACGGGGTGTTAGAGCGTAGCGAACGTTTAAATTCTCGTTCGTATACGACATTGAAATAGCGTCGATTGAATAATGCGGTCAGGGGATCGGTATACGACGCTTGTTCGAGTTTGAGATTGAGATGTTTAAGGGTCTCACTCGACTCGATAAGCTGTTGTTGCTGAATTTCGATACGGGCAAAAATCATCCATGCCAGACCCATTACGAGTATTAAAATTACCCCTAAAAAAAGAAACAATTGAATCAGTGCATTTTCGTATTGAGCAAGAAGGATAGCGTGTTCATATTTAGCCGCATCGTTTTCATAGGCAATGAGTTGGTTAAGTGTTCGCTGAATGGATTGAATATTTTCATCCATTGTAATCAAGGAGAGAGGATGATCTCTTTGCGGGTCATTGATCAGCGAGCGTACTTGAGTAAAATAATCTGCCATATTTTGGATTTGCTGATCGGTATATTTGACGTAAGGAATCTCATCCGGACGTTTCGGAAGTGCCGAATAATTGCTCCAAAGTTGGTTAATATGATCTAAAGATTGGATGATTTTTTTGGAAACCTGCTCGTCATCGAGGAGCTTATTATCCCATTGATAGATCGAAGAAGCAAGAGAATTATGATACTCTGCATTGATCGAATTAAGTTCACTGAGGGGAAGAAGAGAGCCAAAATAGAGGGTGTCAAGATTTTTTTTGATATTTTGGATATTGAAATAACCGATTAGCCCTACGACGATCAGTCCAAATCCGATAAGCAACAATAAATAGAGTAGTTTTGTTTTGAGATTAATCGGTTTCACGTTTTTAATAAACTTTATTCTTTGGATAAAAGTTCTAAGCAACTCCTATACCAAAAGTGTTTAGAATTGTGTATTAGAAACAGGGGAATGATATGGCAAAACGATTGATTAAAGACGAGCGGATAAAAACGATTATCCATAATATCGCCGAAGATTTTCGTTTTTCGCATGAGACGGGAGATTATGCCCTTTTGTTTTATAAAGCGGATACGGAAGGGGTAATTCGTGGAGCCGATATTGACGCAATGATCGAATATCTTTCCACCGGACTTTCGGAGCTTCAGGACAACATCCAGTGGCGGAGAGAATTTTTGAGTGAGAATCCTGGAGTCGATGAGATGCGGATGCTGGAAAATTTGGGTGTTATCGAAAAAGAATATATCGATTTACTCGAATTTTTACGTTAAGAAAAAAGGCTGAAAGTATGAAATTGAAATTTTTGGTTGCTAGCAGTTTGATAGCTGTTTCGACACTCGGGGCAAACGACAGCTTCAACAGCGAGTTTAGTCATTTTGCAGGCGGAGCGGTAATGGCAGGCGGGATTACAGCAGTCGTTGATCGTTTTTATCCGGAGTATCGATCCGATCGAGGAATGATCGGATTTGAGGTGAGCAGTATCGCTATTGTCGCGGAACAGGGGATAGAGTATGCTATGCATGGTAATGCCCGCGGACAGTTGCTGGATGCGGCTTCGCATATAGCAGGTTCAGCCCTTGGTGCTTACGTTGCAGATGAGTTTTTACTTACCCCTGTGATTCAAAATTCACCCACTGAAGGGAATTATGTGGGCGTATCTCTTCAACGATCATTTTAACAAACGGATCTTTGTTATTTGTATGGCGTCAATGGGAGTTTTTTGCTGATAGCGTACTGGATTCCGCCGTCTATATCAATCACTTTATAGCCCATTTGATTTCCCAGATAAGTTCCGAGGACTTTACTGCGATTGCCGCTGTTACAGATCAGGGCAAATTTTTCATCTTTTTGAACAACTTTATTCAGTTTGGCTAAAAACGCATTCAGATCGTAATTCCCTTGTTCATCGAAAAACATGATAGGGATTGATCCTTTGATGAGTCCGGTCGTTTTCCATTCGCTCGGAGTACGAATATCGATGATTTTTATTTTTGAATCAATCAGTTTTTGATCGATACTTTGACGGATATACTCTGCATTCAAAGAGGTGAATGCCAGCAAAAGAGATAAAAGTGCTAAGCGCATATAGGCTCCTAGAGGGTATAATTGTGCTATTGTATCGATGAATGATTAATATGAGGACTTATGGGCGTATCTAAAGAAGAAAATTCAAAACGGTTACGGTATATCCGACTGCTAGGACGATTTATCAGCGGGATTATCGTATGGCTCTCCAAAGCAGACCATCCTACTAAAGAGCAGTATGATCAAAAAGTAGATATGAATTTTCGCTTTTTGGAAAAAAACGAAGCAGTCAAGCTTTACAAAGATGAGTACACCGAACTCGAAGCTCTCGGGCAAAAAATTCTCGATTTTAGAGCAAGCGATGAGACGATAGAAGTGATTAAAGAAGAACTTTTTTATGCGCAAAATCAGCTTGAAAAGCGGATTAATGCGCGCCGTTACAAAAAATCAAAGCACGACAATCACGCGAGTGACGGGTGGTAATAAAAAAATAAAACGATATGTCATTCCCGCGAAGGCGGGAATCCAGCTGGATCCCCGGGTCAAGCCCGAGGACCTCCAGAGGTTCTTGTGCCCTTGGGCATGATGCTATAGTAGCCCTAAATGGTCTATGAGGATTTTACACCCAAGAGCGATGAGGATAA
>NZ_JAEMQA010000078.1:4639-9327 GCF_022759005.1 Sulfuricurvum sp.
TTTCATTCACGAGCAGTCCTAAGGAAAAAGTGGCGGATTATAGCGGACAAACTATCTAAATCATCAAAATATTAGGAACAACACGATCCCCCGCTGCAGCTTTTTTTATTTTTTTGGAACCGTTCACGTATTAAATGCCATCCGATCAGTCCAAGCATAACGACTGCCGCAATTTCGGAGAGTATTCCGTGATGTTCGTGCATATCGACACTCATAGGGATCGAAAATGAGGCAAAAAGCCAATCGATAGAGGCGCCGAAAGCTATACTCCCGATAAAAATCACGGAGAGATAAATCACTAATGCGCGTGTCCCCAGCATCGATTTGACGACCCCCATTGTTACGGTATTGGTTGCGGGGCCTGCACTGAGGAAGATAAAGGCGGCACCCGGTGAGACTCCCGCGATAATGAGTGATGCCGCAATGGGGAGTGAAGCGGTAGCACATACATACATGGGTGCGGCGATAGCGACGGCTATCAGATAGCCTAATAAGCGATTGTCGTTAAAGAGCTCATGGAGATTGGACGGGAGTGCCGCCGTAATAAACGCACCGATCAAAAGTCCCCAAAATAGAGGCTTGCTGAAACTTCCCAATAAGGTTACCAATCCGTATTTAAAAACTGCGACAAGCGAAAACGGCTTTTTGATCTCCGGTTTGCCGATCGGGGTAACTTTTGGAGCGGTAGCGGTGAATGAAAAACCTTTTTTGAGTACTTCTTTGGGCTCAAAAATATTCATCAACATTCCGGCAGCAATTGCGATCGCTACGGACGTGACAACACGATAGAGGGTAAATACCCACCCGAACATCCCAAAGGTTGCCAGTATCGAATCAACACCCGTAATTGGAGTGGAGATTAAAAACGACAAGGTTGCCCCTTTGGACGCACCGTTGCGTCGTAAAGACGCGGCAAAGGGGATAACACTGCATGAGCACAGAGGCAGCGGGGTTCCAAAAAGAGCTGCTTTGTAGACGGAAGCGTGAGTATCGGCACCTAGATGTTTTTGAATCCATGTCTCACTGATAAACTGATGCAACACTCCGGCGGCCAAAAGACCGAACAGGATATAGATTCCCATGTCGATACTCAACTCCCAAAACGCTTCCCAAATTAAATGCATGTCATGCTCCTGAAAATAATAACTATTATTGAAATGATATGCATTTTGACTTAAGAAGGTCTGATGAACTTAAGAAAGAATGAATACGTTTATCTTCAAAATATAAGTATTTTACTTGACTTCTTGCATAGCCTCGAAATTAATCTTTCATTCCGTTCTCCCTGAGCCTGTCGAAGGGTGTTTTGTTCATGGTTCGACAAGCTCACCACGAACGGAAAGTTGGGTTGTGCAAGAAGTCTACTTAACTTTACGCCACAAAGAAAGGAACGATTTTTTATTTGAGATAGGTTTTAAGCAATGCGGCTAGATTCTCTATCTCTCTTTCCCTCTCATGTGGATCAATGTGATTGCCCAAATGTTCTTTGATGTGACCATCGAGTACTTCACTCATAAGCGAGTGGATTGCGCCGCGTGCCGCACTGATTTGTTGGAGGACTTTAAAACACTCTTTTTCCGCTTCCAATGCTTTTTCGATTGCACCCATTTGTCCTTTGATTTTTTTAACCCGTAGCAGCAATTTTTCTTTATTGGCTATTGTATGTGCCATAGTTATAACCTTTTAAGAGATATTAAGTATACTGGGGTATAGTATCATAAAATTTCTTTAGGATAATACAATGGATAATGTATTGGTTCATTCTCACCAATTTGACAGTACTAACCATGCAGCTGAGAAAAGTACCCGTTTGGTTATGCTTCTGACCTTCGCGATGATGGTTGCAGAGATTATTGCTGGGTATTACTACGGTTCGATGGCACTGCTTGCGGATGGATGGCATATGAGTACTCATGCTCTCGCATTGGGATTATCGGTCGGTGCATATGTTTTAGCGCGCAAATATTCACAGGACGGACGCTTTGCGTTTGGGACATGGAAGATTGAAATACTCGGCGGGTATTCAAGTGCTTTGCTTCTCCTTGCTGTGGCGGGTTTTATGTTTTACCAATCAATCGAAAGGCTATTCTCGCCGACAATAATCCATTATGACGAAGCGATTTTCGTTGCGGTATTGGGTCTTATCGTCAATTTAGCGAGCGCATGGTTGTTGGGCGGTGATCATCATCACGATCACCACCACCACGGGCATGATCACCATCATCACGGGGATGACCATCACCACGATCTTAACCTCCGTTCGGCGTATATGCATGTCGTAGCGGATGCTGCAACATCCGTATTGGCGATTATGGCATTAATCGCAGGGAAATTGTGGGGAGCGTCATGGCTTGATCCGGCGATGGGAATCGTCGGAGGGGCATTGGTGAGCATTTGGGCATTCGGGTTGCTTCGTGATACGGGACGGGTGTTGCTGGATGCACATATGGATGATCCCGTTGTTGAAGAGATTCGTGAGGTGATAGCCGAGGTGGATCCCTCTGCGCGCATCACTGATTTGCACGTTTGGCGCGTCGGTAAGGGGAAATACTCAGTGATACTTTCTGTTCAAAGTGAAAATGGGATGACCCCGACACGGTTTCGCAATGCCCTCTCGATCCACGAAGAGCTGGTCCATATTACGGTGGAGATCAACTCCAACGTTTAAGGGAGGCGATTGAGATGTTCTTTGACATCGCTGAGGCGGACGAAGCTGTATCCTCGCGCTTTGAGTTTTGCTATTCCCTCCATAATCCCTTCTCGTGTTCCGCTTTCTGGGTGGTTCATATGAAAAATGACAATATCGCCGTTGCGGGCGCTCTCTAACTGTTGTGCGACTTTGGGTGCGCTAAAGGTTGCTCCCGCATCCCCTAACACACTGAAGCCTGCGATTTCAACTCCGTTTTTGTGAGCGATTTTAACCGCTTGCTCATCATAATAAGCAGTGCCGGAGCGGAAAAAGCGGGGGCGTTTTCCGGTAAGTTTCTCGATAAGATCGCCGTTGCCGTTGATTTCGTTGGCCACTTCTTCAGGAGAGGTCGTTCCTGCGATATTGTAGATACTTTTGCCGTTGATCGAGAGGGGGCGGTGAGCCGTTCCGTGGTTTGCGATTTCAAAGAGGGGGTTGGCGGCAAGGGTTGCAAATATCTCGGGATTGCTGTGGATCCAGCGTGAGTTGATAAAGAGGGTGGCAGGGATACGATTTTCACTCAAAAATTTGATAAGTTCCGCATCGTACTGTGAGCTTCGAAAACTTCCTCCGCAGGCGTCAAAAGTGAGGGCAATCTCTTTTTTTTGGGTGGCGAATGTGGTAACGACTCCGGTAACGTTTTCTCCCCATTGTTGCGGTTCATCTGCCAAAATCGGAAAACTCAAAAGCAGTAAAAAAAGCAATTTAGACATAAAGGGTGCCTTTGTATCAAGTAGTGATATTGTAGCGCAGAGAGCTTAGCGCTTGGTGCAATCGCGATCTTTTCCAAAGATACAAGGGGCATTTTTGATAAGTTTTCGGATGAAAAAGAAGAGAGCGATAAGAGCTAAAGCTCCACTCATCAGAGCCTGTATTATCAGCCCTTTGGTAAAAAAAGAGAATGCGGCGAAGAGTAATATCAGTGTGAGAACAAAACACATTATTGGGTTTTCTCTTTGACGTAGGATGCCCCTTGATTCACTTTTCCTTTGGTCCAATCGACCGCACTGGAAGTATCTTCTTTAATTCCGCTCCATGTCGCAGAACACCCTGATAGAAACAAAACCATACCCAAACCGAAAAACAATACTTTCATAAAATCCTCTTTTGGCTCAAAATAGTGAGATATTGTAACGTAGGAAATGCAAACGCTCAAAAATATATTTTATTAACTGACCTTACGCACTCTTCAATCTCTGTAATTCTATAAAAGCCATTTGATTGGCACGAATAAGCAATTTTGTTCTGAGTGCGAAATGGTTTAATGCATGTTTGATTTTAAGACATTCAAGCTTGAATACCGAATAAATTGCCATAAATACATGGTTGGCTTGGGTTTTGATCGTCTTGGTTGGCGATTTAGCCAAAGCGGCATTCGATTTAAGCGACTTATGAAACTCTTCAATTTTCCACCGTTTTTGATAGATCATTGCGACAGTATCGCCATCAAGCGTTGTGTCGGAACAGACCAGAGTAAGCTCACCCGTACTTCCATCTTTGTTTGTAAAGACTCGTCTAACCAGAAGGATCTCTTTCTCATAACCTTTCAGGTAGCCTTTGATGGATTGCTTGTCTGATAGTGTCACTTCACTCACTTTGATAAAGCGTCCTTGATATTTTTCCTCCAGTGAGGGAGCAAACATCCGATTATCTTTTAGAGCTGCAATGAACTCTTTTTTGTGTTTTGTAATAAACTCAAAGTTCTCGGTCGCAGCAAACCAGCTGTCCATAAGGACAAACCGAAACTTCAGTTGATTGAGAAGGCAGGTCTGAATCATATTCCGCATCAGTTCATTTTTGGTAACGGTACTTTTTCGCTTCTCTTGCTTTGTTTCCAAGTCGCAAAAATGTATCGGCTTACGGACAATCTCGTAAGCTACGGGAATAGCTATATCGTTGGAATAATAAAGCGCGTTGAGAATATTGAGTCCTTTGACGTTTTTGCCTTTGGTGTGATCGAAGTGATAGCATATCATCTCACTCTCATCGGTCCATCCCT
>NZ_JAEMQA010000082.1 GCF_022759005.1 Sulfuricurvum sp.
TTGGAACACAGCGGGGATCCCCAGCGTGATATTGCCCTGCGTATTTTCCAAGCAATCGGAATGCAAATCCGACGAATGGGGGCAGAACAGCACGATCGGCATGCGGCGTTCATCAGCCACATGCCCCACATTATCTCCTATGCGCTGGCGAATACCGTACTGGCTCAAGAAGAAAAAGAGAATATCCTCACCCTCGCGGCAGGGGGATTTCGTTCTATGAGTCGTCTGGCAAAAAGTTCTCCGGCGATGTGGGAAGATATTTTCCGCCAAAACCGCCAAAATGTTCTCGATGCGGTAGAGCTCTTTGAAATCGAACTGCAAACCCTCAAGCGTGCCCTACAAGACGAAAATTATGAAACCCTTCGCCGTGAGATGAAGGGGGCAAACAAACTCTACGATATTTTTAAATAATCACCATTCAAAAAGACGGGTGGTTTGCGTTGCCTTTTTTGGTGACGGTGATGGTGTATTGTGTGAGGGTGTAGCCTCTTTTGTAGCGGACGTTTCCTGCTTATTTTTTTGCAACTCTGCTCTTTTGATCTGAATCTCACTCTGCTCTAAATTATGACTAACCCGTTCAGATAAGATCGGATCACTCGTATAGACTCTCTCGTACCAGTAACGCGAACGTTCAAATTGACCGCTCATATAAAGCGCATTGGCTCGATTGTACCGAACCTGTGGCGAATCATGCCGTAGTTGATACTGTGCATAAAGACGTTCGCTTTTTTCATATTCTCCGCTCTCGTATGCCCTCTTCGCCTCATTAAGCAATCGAAAATCTAACAGTCCCGCTTCACTCTTGTACGGTGTCCAACTCATGAGAAAAAGGGCTATACCCACACTCACACTGCGCCGTTTTGACATCGACGATAGAGCGATCAAAATGAGCAACATCGCCATCCCCAAAGGATAAAAAAACAGCGGAATATGTTCTTGCAATCGCTTTTGATTTTTCATCTCCAGCAACTTTTCTTGCACTTTAAGTATATCGGCCGATGACGAGATTCGCAAAAACCGTCCGTCACTTTCATTTTTCAATGTGATCAGAAGCATCATATCCACATTATTTTGCATCCATAATTTATCGGTAACAGAGAGCTTTGAGGGTTTTGATGAAGGGGATAGATGACGAATTAAATCCGCTAAAACCATCCGATCGTTACTGCGCGGCGCAACACGATACAGCCGATCATCAAACGCTACAATTTCAACCTCTTCCATAGTGAGTGCATCGAGCATCGCAAGGGCGAAAGAGCGTTTTTCGCCAAAGTTCTTTTCGCCCAGATCAATCGCCATCACAATATAAAGTTTTTTTGCTTGAAGTTGTGAAGGGGTGAGGATAACCGGTTGTGCCATCGCTATAACAAGCAAAAGAGCCGATAGAAAAAACAAACCATTTCGCCCTTTTAATCCCATCGTCGTCTCGGGAGCACGCAGTTTGTCGATAACCTCTTCACTTAACCACCGGTGCTGAAGCGGTTTTTGGGTTAGCCAGAAATAAAACAGTACCAACGTCGGGGGGAGAAGCCAAAACAAAAATTCCGGATGCAAAAAACTCATGCCAGACCTTTTTGGTTACGACCATAGAGGTACAGAAGCATCGATAAAAACCCTAAAAAGAGAGGATAAATATAAAAATAATCAAAATATTTTCGCTCAGAGATCTGAACAAACGGTGGGTGGGATCGATCATTCGTCTCCATCCAATAAGCATTTCGTTCGATCACACTCACTTCGATCCCTACCGGCAAAGATCGAACCAAATCTTCAGGATGTTTTGAAAGGACAATCGCCCATCCCCGCCCCTCAGAGGTAGTCGAAAAAAAACGCTCTATCTCCCGTGTCACAGGCTGAGCGGCTTTTCCATGCGATAACTGCGATACAATCTTCTCAAGAGCATCATGATCGGAAGTCATAGGGACAATAGCGGCAGTCTCCTCAGGAACATATAGCGCAAAACGATCATTCGGTCGTCTTTGGATAAACGATTGAATATCCTCTTTCATGTGCACGTCGATAGAATCGGGATCAATCACGAGCAAGATATCATACCCTTGTCTCTCCTCTTTGATCTCCCGCACCGGAGACATCAGTGCAACAATAAAAAAAGTGATCATCGCCCATTTGGCAATCCACATCCAAAGGGGCGGCTTCGTATCATCCGTTCCAAAAAGAGCTACACGGGGAAAATAGATCGGATTAAGGCGAAGCGGACAAAGGGTTTCACACGCCAAAAAGAAAAAAAGGAGAAAACTGAGCTTCGGAAACTGGAAATAGATCCCCTCAAACATCGATAATCTCTAAATAGAGACGATAATATCCGATTGTCTCTTCATCAATTGGCTGGACATTTGGGGCATATTTGTACGGTTCAAGTCGTTCAAAAAGATTACGGTACGCTTTTTCGGTACGCTCGTTATCAAGCGCAAAAAAACGCCCTATCTCGCTGATGGTATACGCCGCACGCTTCGGATCGGCAAACTCGATCGAACTGAGTATTTGAAATTTCTCTTTGCGTAGTGACGTTTTTCGTTTTCGCATCTGTTTCATCACCGCCAAAACGACTCCGACAATCAGTGCGGTAACGATGAGCAAAAGGGCGATAAAGTAGTAGAGCGAATAATCGGTTATCTCTACCAACGGAGCAATATCGTTGATCGGAATATTTTGGCTTCTCATACTCTCCCCTCAAACAACCGCCGTAACGTGACGATCGCGTTGGCATCGGTATAGAGTTTTGTCGCTCTGACCCCTGAGGTGCGAAACATCTCAAAGAGTTCACGATCGTGCGCTCTAACCCGTTCGCGATACCGCTTCACGCTTCGCTCGCTAAAATCCCCCTCCAATACCGCACCGCTCTCCGGATCGATCAACGCGCTGAATCCCATCGGGCTCGGAGACTCTTCAGCATGATCACGAACGACGATAGCCACCACCTCATGTTTACGTGCCAAAACCCGAATATCGGGAATCTCAAAAAAATCGCCGATCAAAACGATGAGAGAGCGCCGTTTGATCCGACGGTACAGCTCTTTTACTGCAAGATTGAGATCGACACGTCGGTGAAGAATCTCTGCATTGAGGACACTCTCTACGCTTTGCTGTACCGAAAAACGCTTTTTGCTCGGACGAATCTCATTGCGCAGGGTTTCCGAATAGTTACAGTGACCGAACACATCCCCGTTGGCTACCGCTGAATAGCCGATCAACGCCACCGCTTCGGCAACAGACTCGATCTTAAACTTCTGTGATCCGAAATGGAGTCCTCCTCCCAGCAGTCCTACGCTCAAGACATTGAGCTCCCGCTCTTCACGGAACACTTTGACAAACGGTCGTCCCGTTTTTGCCGTCACGTTCCAGTCGATATGGCGTGTATCGTCCCCGCTGACGTATTCGCGAAGTTCGATGAAATCAAACCCCTCCCCTCGAAACATGGAGGGGTTGTTTCCGATTCGATCCCCGATGATCTGACGACGGGCTTTGAGGAGAATATGGCGGCTATTTTTCATCGTTACGGTATCGGAACGGCTTTCACAATCTGCTCAATCAAATCATCGATTTTGATCTCTTCGGCTTCCGCTTCATACGAGAGGACGATACGGTGCCGCATCAGCTCTTTGACGATAGTGGCGATGTCGCTTGGGGTGACAAACTCACGCCCCCGCAAAAATGCCACCGCACGTGATGCTTTGAACATATCAATACTGACACGCGGAGAAGCCCCAAACTCGATGTAGGATTTGATCCCACCAAGACCGAAAGACTCCGGTTCACGGGTTGCCGTGACGAGGCTGATCATGTATTTCTCCACCTCATCGTCGATATGAATTTCTTTTACCTTCTCTTTGAGTTCGATCAATTGATCCGCGTCGATGACTACGTTGATCGCTTCACCGAGTCCCGATCCGACACGCCGTGCGATGGAGAGTTCCTCTGCTGGGGTGTTGTATCCGACGTTGACTTTGAGCATAAAGCGATCCAATTGCGCTTCTGGGAGCGGATAAACCCCCTCATTTTCGATCGGGTTTTGTGTCGCCATAACGAGAAACGGCGGGGGAAGTCTGAAACTCTCATCCCCCAGCGTCACCTGTCGCTCCGCCATCACTTCAAGCAATGCCGATTGCACTTTTGCTGGGGCGCGATTGATCTCATCGGCGAGGAGAAGATTCGTAAAAATCGGCCCTTTTTTGATTTTGAATCCGTTATGCTGAGGATCATACACCTCAGCCCCCAAAATGTCACTCGGGAGTAGATCAGGGGTAAATTGAACCCGTTTAAATCCGAGTCCCAACGCTTGCGATAGGGCTTTAACTGTAGTGGTTTTCGCCAACCCCGGAATCCCCTCGATCAAAATATGTCCATCACACAGCAATCCGATCAACAATCCGTCGATCATCTTCTCTTGACCAACAACCACCTTTGAAACTTCAGCGCGTATTTGATTTATTACATCTATCATAGTGTTACCTTTTTATCTGTTGAGAGTCTATCAAGTTTCTTTTTAGCTTCACCTAATAAGATTCGTCCCGCTTCGAGTTCGGCAATAATCGGCTCATACTCTTTATTGCCGCTCAGAGACAGAATCAACACCAACTCTTTGGAGGTTTTCACCCCTTCCCAAAATGCTCTGATTTTTCGGCGCGGTCGTTTTTTCCATAACCAGCGTGAGATCTCTGTGAGCACAATTCCCACTACAATCCATCCCGTATTATAGGCATACCGCTTGAGAGTTGCACGATCACTCAAATCGGGAGCATCCAAAAGTGATGCAGGGTCATACCCCTCTTTCACCTCAATGGGGATTGCTTCGCTTTTGAGTGTTACAGGACGGTTATGGAGGGTATCGAACACACTCAGTGTCAATGCGGGGATAACATACGCTTTGTCGGCCACCAACGCAAACTCTTGACGAATCTCCCCCTCTACCCCATCGGATGAGGGTGAGAGCAGTTTTTGAGGCGGTTCTGAAAACACCCGTACACCGCTGATGTTGAGTTCAAAAGGGACAAATTGTTCCAAATTTCCCGACCCGCGAATGACAACACTCAAATGAACCGGCTCGTGCGCACTTACGGTCGTTTGATCGACATGAGCCTCCATTGTGATATTACCCGTCAATGCCGCACTGTTTTGTTCTGTACGAACGGTGACGCTCGGAAGTATCGTCTCCGTTTCGGAAATATCTTCTCGGCTGAGGTTATCACGCCCCAAGACCGTATTTTCTACCGCACCGGGAGACGTATAACGGACAATCGCCCTCATCGACACACTCAACACTCCCGATGCTCTCGGCGTAATGAGCACATCTATCGTATCACGCCGTTTCCCATCCAAAACATTTGTTTTTTGTGAAAGAACCGAAGTCGTATACTGCGGCGAATCACTCAGCTTTAACTTCGTCGAATATTCCACCGCACTCCCATCAAACGTACAGGTGTAGCGTATCACGCCGCTTTGCCCGACACGTAGCGATGTGGGGGATTGTGTGACATCCCAATGATAGCTTATCCCCCATAAAGCACTGTGGAGCATACAAATCCAAACGATACTCCTACCAAGGCTTCGTTTCATGCACACTCCTTTGATTAATCAACTCATACTGTTTGGAGCTGAGCTTGGCTTTCCCCTGCGACATTGAAAACCTCGGATCGCTTTGGGTCTTTTTCCCCTCATCCCCCCCGCCGCCTGATGCGCTGTCCATTTTCATGTTCGAACTTCCCCCCTCTTTGGCACTCTTTTTCTCACCTGTGGGTTTATTCTCATCGGCGGAAAAGTTGTCTTTTTTCTCTTTTCGGACATTTAACGTCTGTTGCTCACCGACTCCTGCGATAGCTCGGAGATTTTGATCGGCGGCTTTGGTATAACGAAGCGTCAACGATTTTAAAAACGCTTCACGGGCATCGGCAAACTGACTCAAACGGACATAACAATTCCCCATATTGTAAAAAAGATTGGCTTTAAACTCTCTCTCATCGCTGCGGATAGAGCGGTACGCCGCCAACGCTTCGGAATATTTCCCCGCTTTATACAGAGCATTGGCTCGATTATAACGCCCTCTCTCGTTCGTGATCGAACCATACATCTGTGCCGAACGTTCATACCGCTCATCGTTATAATAGTGTTTTCCCGCATACGCATACGCAAAATCAGCGACTCCTGCCTGCGCCGATACTCCGATTAACGCTAAGATTGAGATAAAAATTTTCTTCGTTCGTGGTGAGCTTGTCGAACCATGAACATCCCCTTCGACAGGCTCAGGGCGAACAAAATATGCCCCTACCGTCGTAAATGCTGCAATAAAACAAAACAGTGCCAAAGCAAGCGGGATATAAAAAAGTTCCTGATACCGCATCACCGATGCTTTCCCTGCGAAGTCGTTGTGCCGTGCATCCTCAATCAAAGAGAGAATATCACTGCTGCTTCGGAGCATTTTCCCATCATGGACGATCTCCTCGATCGCATCATTTCGCGCACTTACAACGATATGCCCCGCATCATCTTTGAGCGATCCTTCCGAGGTGGGGATAGTGCTGCCGTCTTTGGATGCGAGCATAACGACGCTCACCGCCAGATTATGCTCATGAACGAAATCGGCTTCTTTCGCATACGACGCTTCATCCCCTCCGTCGGTAAATACGATCACCGTAGGGTGCTGCGAGTGAGACATCTTTCGGGCGAGCTCCAATGCGCTCATTACATAGGTCCCTTTGGTGATGATCTGCGACTCATCGAGAGAGCCAAAAAGGTGTTCGAGCAGCTCCGTATCTTTGGTGAGCGGTGAGAGGACGATCGCACTCGTCGTAAACCCAATCACTCCGAAACGATCCTTTTGATCAGCGCGGACAACGTCGTGCAGCATCTTTTTGGCAGCTTCCAGCCGACTCGGAGAAATATCTGTTCCCCGCATCGAATACGACAAATCGACCGCCAAAATGACATCCGATCCCGCCTCATCCACACTGATCGGTTTTTGAGAGATCACGGGACGAGCGAGGGCAACCACTAACAGTGCGATCGAGAGGATCAGCCACCCCTGCTTATTCCACCTTTTCTCACGCCCTTTCCAAAGATACGCCATAACTCCGAACAGCCCCAAAAGCCACAGAGGTGATAAAAAACTCATCCTCCGATCCTCCTGCGCCACATCAGCATCACCATGATTACCAATGCTCCTCCGCCAAACCACTGAAAATAGTGTTCTTCGAAAGTGTGCTGTTTGCTCTTGATCGAGGAACGTTCCAACGTATCGATCTCATCATAGATAGCTTGAAGCTCTTTTTGGTTTGCCGCCGCAAAAAACTTCCCGTTTCCATCCTGCGCCAACTGTTTGAGAAGAGCACTATCAAACTCCCCCTTCTCCCCTATCCCGATCGTGTAGAGCTTGATATGCTCTCGTTGCACCATCCCTACCGCCTCTTTGGGAGAGATCGCACCACTGTTGTTTTCCCCATCGGTAAGGAGGATAATCACCTTACTTTTGGCTTTTGAGCCGCGTAACGCCCGTACACTCATCGCTATCCCCTCTCCAATAGCGGTGTTCTGTCCCGCCATTCCATGATTCAGATAGCCGATCATTTCGGCAATAATCTCTTTTTCATAGGTCACGGGGGTCGCGATAAAAGCGAAATCCCCGAACAGTACCACCCCGACATTGTCTTCGATTCGCTTCATCACAAAATCAGATGCTATTTTTTGGACTACTTCAAAACGTGGCGCTCTGGGGTCTTCTTGTGAAAATCCCGACGCGTTCATCGATCCGCTCCCATCGAGCGAGAGGACGATATCGATCCCGTTACGGTTGCGCGGGTCGGCATAATCGATCATCACCGGAGTCGCCAACGCCCCTACCATCAATGTCACCGCCAGCGCTTTGAGCAACCAATCGAGATTACCCCACTTCCCAAGAGTACCGAAAAAGTGCAGATGGGGAAAATAGTGCGGATGTAGGGCAATTTTGCATTTGTAGAGACAATAAAGCAGTGGAGGAAGCAATAGAAATGCCCATACAAAATCAAACGACCAAATATTCATACGTTTATTATACCTTTTTTAACGGCACATCACATTAGTATCGAGTAACGCTTCCTCTTTTTTTGCCTGAGTACACTGCGCTTTATTCATCACCGATTCGGAAAATTTGGTCTGCCACAACAGTGCGTTTTTCATTTTGACGCTGCGCAAATCGTTACGGATAAATTTCGCATCCCCAAGCTCCGCATCACTGAAGTCGGTTTTGTATAGAATCGCATCCGAAAAATTAGCTTTCCAGCTTTTCGTCCCTCGCAGATCGGCATGACTTAGATTGCTCTGTTCCAAATGGGTCCCTTTGAAATTGGCACCCTTGGCGCGGAGATGGGTGAGATCAGAGCGTTTCATCGTCCCTTTCCAAAACAACGCCCCCTCCGCATTCGCACCACTGAGATTGCAGTCACTCAAATCCCCCATCTCAAAAAGGCTCTCGTGTAGATCGGCACCGCTGAGATCACTGCCGTGAAAATCGGCACCGCTGAAATCGTTTTTACTGAGATTCGCACCCCGAAGATCGCATCCGATACACTCTTTCTCCTCCAACGCTTTTTTCAGATGCGCCGCATCGTACGCACTCAACGAAACGCCCATCAAAAAAGTCAAAAACAGAGTTCTCATTTGATCCCTCGGATACGGTGCAGTTCTTTGATAAATTCAGGTGCACGTTTACTTCCCACAATCGTCTCTTTTTTATTTCCCGCTTTATCGATGAAAAACATTGTCGGTATCCCGAAAAAATCGTACCCGTCGGGGAGTTTGCTTTTGTGGACGTTTTTCTCAATCACGACAAAATTTTGAGTCAAATAGGGTTCTACCGTTTTGTCGTGAAAAACCTTCGTTTTCATATAGGCACATTCGGGACAATCGTCGGTTGTATAGATCATTAGCACAAGTTTATTGTCACTGCCTATCGATGAAACGGCACTCTTAAACTGTTCATCATTTTGGATCGCTCCGCCCCACAAGCTCACTATTCCTATACAAACCAATATAATTATTTTCATCATTGATAAATTCTTTTGTCGCAATTCTATCACAATATTATCATTTTTTTTAATCTATAATAGTGATTGCGTATACCTATCTATTCTTTTCAAACAAAATGTCCCTT
>NZ_JAEMQA010000099.1 GCF_022759005.1 Sulfuricurvum sp.
TGGATGATTGAAACCGCAAATAATCTTGAGCAATAACGTCTTTTAGAGCGAACAAGAATTCATATATTCATCTTCATTTTCTAGGTTCCCGTTTTCACGGTAACGACTGGAGATATTCCATTACCCTTCGACTAGCTCAGTGAGAACGGAAACTTACTACAACGCCATCATCCTCTCGAGTGCGATTTTTGCCCAATACGCCGTATCTTCGTCCACTTCGATCTCGTTGATCGGCGCACCATCCTCAATCGCTTTGAGAGTAAGGTATAAATCTTCCAATGTCGTCTCATTCATCGTTGGACATTCGGGTTTGGTGGAGGAGAGGACGTAGGTGTTGGACGGACGAAGACGGTTGACCATATTAAACTCCGTCCCCACTGCCACTTTTTGCTCAGTTGGAAGTTCCGTGATGTACTTGATGAGCTGCGACGTCGATCCGACAAAATCGGCGCGATCACAGATAGCGGGATCACATTCAGGGTGGACGGCGATCAAAATCCCCGGATATTTATTGCGGTAAAACTCGATGTCATCGACACTGAAAAGCTGATGCACCGAACAAAAGCCGTCATAACAAATGATATCCGCCTCTTTGGGATCGGTTCCATCTCCTAATACACATGATTTTAGCCCCATCATATTAGCGATATTTTGCCCCAGACAACGATCAGGGACGAAAAGGATCTTTTTCCCCTCGGCGAGCGCATTGGTAATAATCGTTTTGGCGTTGGAGCTGGTACACACCATCCCCCCCATTTTCCCAACACGCGCTTTGACGTCGGCATTGGAGTTGATATAGGTAATCGGGAGGATATTTTCTTGAGAAATCCCGGCCGCTTCGAGCTTGGCAATCGATTCGTCATAATAGAGCCCGTCAATCATTTTTGCCATTGCGCAGCACGCGAGTTTCGGCATCACAACCCGCTTATGCGGACTGAGAATTTTTACGCTTTGCCCCATAAATCCGACACCGCAAAATACCACAAACTCTTTGTCATCTGCCATGGTTCGTTTGGCAAGTTCGAGTGAATCGCCCGTGATATCCCCCATCTCGAATACTTCGTCACGCTGATAAAAATGGGCGACGACAGTGACACTGAGGCGGCTTTTGAGATCAATAATTTTTTGTTTTAATTCTTCGGTATTCAAATCCATAATCCTTATTACGTACGGTAAAGCTGTTATTATAACCTACTCACTCCCTTGCATCGTTGAAGAGTCACAGTTCTTAAGAACTTTTTTAGGCAGTTGTAACCATCGGTGATTTATAATACGCCACTGTTTATCCCAAAAGGAATCTAATGGATTTTTTATTTAATCAAAATGTACAGTTTTATTTGGCCGCTTATTTGTTAGGCGGTATCCCCTTTGGTTTGATCCTCGCCAAATGGTTTGCCGGTGTCAACATTACCGATGCTGGGTCCGGAAGTATCGGTGCGACCAATGTGTTGCGCGTTGTCAAAGAGACCAACCCCGCTTTAGCTAAAAAGCTCGGAGCCGCTACTCTCGCACTCGATGCTCTCAAAGGGATTGCCGTCGTCCTCGCCGCGAAATATTTCGGACTCTCCGAGAGCGTTCAATGGCTTGTCGCCGTTTTGGCGGTAGTGGGGCATTGTTTCAGCCCGTATATGTGGTTTGAGGGAGGCAAAGGGGTTGCTACCGGAATGGGGGTCATGGCCGTTATGCTTCCGATCCCTACCGCTATTGCTTTGATTGTATGGGGAATCGCCGCTAAAACGATCCGTATTTCATCGCTCTCATCCATGCTCGGCCTCATCGGATTGATCGTCGCTTCATTCGTCCTTTATCCGAGTATGTTTCATGCTCCGGTTCTCTTTATCGCGTTTATCCTCTTTTACAAACATATTCCAAACTTCGTCCGTCTTTTCAAAGGGGAAGAGAAGCGCGTCGTATGAGAATCCTCATCGAGAATCTCACGTTTGAAACCATCATCGGAATTCTCGATTTTGAACGCATAACCCCTCAGCAGGTTGTGATTGACGCAGTTATCGACTATACCTATCATCAAGAAAACTTTATCAACTACGCCGAAGTGGTTGAACAATTAAAGACAACGATGCAAAAAGAGTGCTTTGAATTGGTTGAAACCGCTTTAGAACATCTCGCTCAAATGCTCAAACAAAATTTTCCTCTTATCCAATCACTGACTCTCACCATCAGAAAGCCTCATATTCTCCCAAATTGCACCGTAGGCGTTCAAAAAAATTTCATTTTTTAAAAAAAATTGAAAAAAAGTTTAAAATTTTCTAAAACTATGGTATCATTTCGGCAAAATTTCCGTACCATGAGGAATCTGAATGCGTATTCTGATCATTGAAGATGAAGTAACCCTCAATAAAACCCTTGCTGAAGGGCTCAAAGAGTTTGGTTACCAAAGCGATGTCGTTGAAACCCTAAAAGACGGCGAGTACTATCTCGATATTCGTAACTATGACCTAATTTTGATGGACTGGATGCTTCCGGACGGTAACAGCGTCGACATCATCCCAGATATTAAAAGCAATACCCCTAAAACCGTCGTTGTCGTCCTCTCAGCACGTGATGACAATGAGAGCGAAATTGAAGCCCTTAAAGCGGGTGCGGACGATTATATCCGCAAACCGTTTGATTTCGATGTTCTTGTCGCACGTATTGAAGCGCGTTTACGTTTCGGCGGAAGCAACATTATCGAAATCGATGATTTGACCATCAACCCTGAAGAAGAAAAAATCATCTACAAAGAAAAAGAGATCGAACTCAAAGGGAAACCATTTGAAGTATTGACTCACCTTGCACGTCATCGTGACCAAATCGTCTCTAAAGAGCAGCTTCTCGACGCGATTTGGGAAGAGCCTGAATTGGTTACCCCGAACGTTATCGAAGTTGCGATCAACCAAATCCGCCAAAAAATGGATAAACCGCTCGGTATCACTACCATCGAAACCGTGCGCCGCCGAGGATACCGTTTTTGTTTTCCAAAAGAAGCATAAGACGTCGCTTTCTCTTTCAGCTCATTGTCGCTTCGGCGGCATTGGTCATCCTTTTCTCCTCCTTTTTATACCTTTTTATCAAGCAATCCATTTACGATGAAAAACAGGCCGAATTGATTGACTATGCCGAGAATATTTCCTCCTACAAATCATTACTTTCCGCAACACAGCAAAACAATGCCGATGCACTAATGGGACTAAACGTCGAGCTCATTACCCTGAACAAAAACGATGAACGAATCGATTTTTACGAGACGCAACACAAAGATAAAACAACCACCCTCACTCTCATCTATCCATTCGATTTTGAACACTCATCGTATCTGAAAATCAGCCGTGATATTACCCCGACCAAACGACTGCTGCGTAAAATCATGAATTCGATCTATTTGATCAATGCCGTCGGCTTCGTCGTCATCATCCTCTATGCGATTGCATTTTCAAAAATGTTGATTGCTCCGATCAGCGCACTCACCCGTCGATTGGCCAACATGAATGAGCACTTGATACGCCCCATCAAAGTCGAACAACTCCCCGATGAATTCGAACCTTTGGGAGAGACCTTGAACCGGCTAATGGGACGAATCCAAAATTTTGTCAAATACCAAAAAGAGCTCTTCATCGGTGCGGCACATGAACTCAAAACCCCATTGGCCGTCATCAAACTCAAAAATCAGGTTACCCTGATCAAAAAACGGACTCCAGAAGAGTATATCGAAGCGATAAAAATCACCAATCAAAGCGTCGATGAGATGAATAAAATCGTCGCCGATATTCTCAATATCGGGCGACAAGAGGGGGCACAGCTTGAAGTTCCCGTTCAGGTTGATATCATCCAAATTCTCCGAAAATGGGAAGGGGATTTCAAACTTCTGGCGAACAGTGAAAACAAAAAACTCAATGCTAATTTTGAACCCGATGCCTTCAGTGCAATCTTGCAGGTGACCCTGTTAAATCAAATTTTGCAAAACTTTTTGCAAAATGCCCTCAAATTTACCCCTGAAGATAAAACGATCATTTTTCAAAGCTATCTGAATGAAACCGGTATCGTTATCGAGGTGATCGATGAGGGATGCGGTATTGATGAGAGTGTCGATCTCTTTGCACCCTTTAAACGCCAAGGAAACAAGTCTGGGGTAGGGCTGGGGCTCTTTTTAGCCAAAAGTGCCGCAGAAGCGATCGGAGCGACGATCACACTCACAAATCGTCATGACGGAGTTGACGGTACCGTTGCACGTCTTGTCCTCCCCTCTAAACTTTGCTGTCTCCTTCCGCAGCGATAAGATGGAGCCGTTTAAAACTCCTCAAAGGTTCCTTTCGCTATAAATCGCGCACTAACGAAACAATTAGAGGTTAAACCATGCCATTACTTATAGTCGATGAATGTATAGCGTGTGACGCATGCCGTGAAGAGTGCCCGATGGATGCGATTGAAGAGGGTGATCCGATTTATATCATCGACCCAGATCGCTGTACCGAATGCGTAGGAACGTATGACGAGCCTGCATGTATCGCTGTGTGCCCAGTTGATTGTATTGAACCGGACAAAGATAATGTCGAAACGATGCAAGAGCTTCTCTATAAACACAAACAATTAATGGAGGAAGAGGAGTAAAAATGGCTTCATGTACCGCTGTTATCGACATCGGAAGCAATTCCATGCGAATGGCGGTCTTTCAAAAAACCAGCCGTTTTGCTTTTCATATCCTTCACGAGGCCAAAAGTTCCGTCCGTCTAAGTGAACATGCCTATAAAAACAATGGTCATCTTCAGCATGAACCGATGGAACGTACCGCACGTGCTATCGGAGAATTTCTCTCAATAGCCCGCTCTTTCGGTGCCCGTAAAATCCTTTGTGTCGCTACCTCAGCACTGCGTGATGCTCCTAACGCTTCCACCTTTATCTCCCGTATTCGACGTGAGCATAATCTCTCGATAAAAATCATTAGCGGTGAAAAAGAGGCCTACTACGGCGGTATAGCGTGTGCAAATCTCCTCCCCCCCTTTAGTGACGCCCTTAGTGTTGATGTCGGAGGCGGTTCGAGCGAATTTACCCTCATACGCAACGGTAAAGTAGAACAGCTTTTCTCCCTCAATATCGGAACCGTTCGAATCAAAGAGCTCTTTTTCGATACCGCGAACATAGAGGGGGCAATCGCCTATATCGACGATGCTCTTAACTCTCTTCCTCCTTTAGAAACAACAACCCTCATCGGAATCGGCGGAACGTTTCGAGCCCTCACGCGTGCATTGATGAAAAAAGAGGAATATCCTCTCAAAAAATTGCATGCCTATTCCACTAAACACGATTCGTTTTTGAGTTTCACCGATCAAATTCAAGAAGCGACACCAAAAAAACTCCGTGCCCTCTTTATCAAACCCGATCGTTTCGATACGATTAAACCCGGTGCGCTAATTTTAGAACGTATAGTTCGCTTTACTCACGCTAAAACACTAATATGTAGTGGCGTTGGGGTACGCGAAGGGGTATTTTTAAGTGATCTTCTCCGCAATGCCGGTGATCGCTTCCCTGCCAATTACAATCCAAGCGTCCGCTATCTCTTGGATACCTACGTACAATACAGCGATCACGCCTTGCAGTGTGCCCATCTCTCAAAACGGCTTTTTGATCTGCTGCACCAGAAATTCAAACTTGACACGATCTTCAAAAGCGAACTCGTTATGGCGGCAAAACTCCTCTCAATCGGGATCGGCATTCGCTATTACGCCTATCAGCGACACAGCCATTATTTGGCAATGAACGCCTTGGACTACGGTTTGAGTCATCGTCAAATCGCTCTGATCTCTCATCTTCTACTGTTTAAAAAGGGGACGTTATCTTCTGATTTGATTCCAAAAAACAGTTACGGAGCACTTCTTCCTGATTCAACTACACTCAATAACCTAAGCTTTTTGCTATGGTTCTCCCATATCCTTTTGGCATCACGTATCAACGCGTCCGATATTGAGATCAAGCTGGAGGG
Source organism: Sulfuricurvum sp. (assembly GCF_022759005.1). Taxonomy (GTDB): domain Bacteria; phylum Campylobacterota; class Campylobacteria; order Campylobacterales; family Sulfurimonadaceae; genus Sulfuricurvum. Next base: position 5,975 of record NZ_JAEMQA010000099.1, read on the forward strand.
TGATAATCTAACGGTTTCAGGAAAAGCTCTTTATCTCACACAAGAACAAATGAAGAATCTGGTGGTGCCAAAATCGCTGAATGTGATTTTTGCTTAGAAAGAGAGAAGGGTTACCCCCTAGGCGAACTCCCTCCCAAGGGGAAAGAGCTTAGAAACGCTGCCCGATCGTGAATTCGAAGTGGGCGATATCGTCTCCCGATTTATTACTGATAGGGTTTGCAAATACCAGCTGCAACGGTCCCACAGGGCTGAACCATTCCAATGCAACACCATAACCACCCCGTTTGATTTCACTTAGGCTGCTCTCACCGATCATACCGTAGTCGACAAATGCAGTAGCACGCATTTTTGCTTCCGGAACAAGCGGTACACTGAACTCAAGAGTGTTTGAGAAAGTTTCCGTCCCACCTGTTTTAAATGGTTTGCCGGAAGTATTAAATGTTCCATCGGTCGGAGAAAGGGAATACGATTGATACCCGCGAACCGAACCGATCCCCCCCATATAGAATTTTTCACCCAATGGAAGCAATCCGGTCTCTTTAGCGTAATTAAATCGTGCTTTATAGCGGAGAATCAAATCGAAATCGGTCCATTTTTGAAGACCTTGGTAGGCACCGAATGTCGTACGGCTTTTCCAAAAATCGGCATCTCCGCCGACTCCTGCCATTTCAATGCTTTGAGAAGCGGTGATCCCTTCACGCGGAACGTAGTAATCGTCCGTATTATCATACGTTGCAGAAGCGACCACCGAACTTTTTGCATAACTTTCGAAATAGCGCGGGTTCAGAATCGTCGTATTGAAATCAATATCTGTATAGGTGTTTTGGGAGTAGTTATACCCAACATATCCACTGACGTATCGGTTGAAACGATGACCCGTCCCGACACTTAATCCTTTGGAAGATGTGGTATAACTCGTATATTTTGTCGAGCTGTTAAATGCCGAAAAGTTCCCGCTGAAATCGCTGTCATTGAGGCGCGGATTGGAAATATTAAAAGAATAGTTTCGGGTACGTTGAGATTTTTCAAGCTGCAACCCGACATTGATTCCCGAACCGAAAATATTGCGATCATTTACCGCAACGTTCAGCAAAATTCCTCCGAAGCTTCCGTATCCTCCACCGAGTTGGATGTTCCCCGTCGGTGCCTCTTTGGCTTGCACGATGAGATCCATTGTCTCATCGTCAATCCGCTTCTCTTCGATCGTATTGCTCTCAAAATAACCGGTACGTCCCAAAGCGTTACGTGAATCTTTGAGATTGCTCAAACTGTACAAATCGCCCGGAGCCAAGAACAATTCACGGCGAACGACACGATCGAGCGTTCGGTTGTTTCCCGATACGATGACATTTCGGATGTGAACTTTTTTCCCAGGATTGATGCGATAGATGACATCAACGGTTTTCCCATCTTTGTCTTTTTTGAGATCCGGTTGTACCTGCACGTACGCATATCCCAAATTGGCAATTTTCGTTTTAATGCGATCGGCATCTTCACGGAATGTTTTGATATTGAACGGTTTGTTTTTTTTAAGCTCGATAACATCCAAAAGCGCTTGATCATCAATAACTTTCGTGTCTTGGAATACCAAGATATCGCTAACCCGATAAATGTCCCCTTCAAAAACGTTATAGCTCATTTGGGCTTCGTAATGATCAAAATCGACCGCGACAAACGGCTCATCGATTTTTGCATCGAGGTAACCGCGCTGCATATAAAAATCGCGGATACGGAGTGGATCGTATTGCAGCTCCGCTACTTTCATCTTCCCGTCATTTCGACCCCACATCCATCCCATAAACTGATGCTCTTTGTTGGCAATCATGCTGTCAAAATCGTCTGGATCTTGAGTCAGAACACCCGCATAGGTCAGTTTTTTAATGATGATTTCTTGACCTTCATTCACCACAAAAGTGACTTGCATACTGCCGTTATCGAGTTTTACGCTCTCAATCTCGACAACAGAGTCGATTTTTCCATCCTGACTCAATGCATCAACAATACGCTTTTTGGCACCTTCAAGTCTTTTTTCATCAAAGAGAGATCCTTTGTCGATTTGCAAAAGATTTTTCTTCGCCTCTTCATCGTTCTCTTTGTACCCTTTGAGCTCGATTTTAGAGATAACCGGTTTCTCTTTAAAATGGAAGGTTACTTTTCCCTCATTTTCATCTGCCCAAACATCTTCAAAATAACCTTGATCAAAAAAGTTTTTGACGGTTTTATCGACCGCTGCCGGATCTAAAGGCTCGCCGACTTTGACTTCATTGAGCCGTTTGGCAACCGCTTCTGAAATATGGATCATGCCTTCGTATTGAATCGATTGTACGTTTTGTGTCGATGCGTGTACCAAAACACCGGCAACGATCAAAGAGAGGGGTATTGTTTTCAAGCCAAAACTTCCATTGCGTTAAAATAGTCTCTTATTCTATCACTCTCTCGATTAATAGGAGCGTAAATTAAACTTAAAAGGGCTAAAATAGCACCATTATACACAAAGGGCAGCTATGAAAATCGGTATTGTGGGGTTAGGGTTAATGGGAGGATCGATGGCGTTAGCGCTAAAACACCTCTCGTTCGTCTCCTCTATTACCGGATGCGACCATAATCCCTCTCACCAAGAGGTGGCTTTGGCGCGCGGGTTGGTCGAATCGTTTGTGAGCTTTGAAGAGCTAAAGGCCCAATGCGACGTTATCTTTTTGGCGGTCCCCGTTGATGGGGTTATCGAATTTTTGCAACGGTCCACCGATTTGGCAGGGAGTGATAAAACCCTCATCGATTTGGGAAGCACCAAAGCTCTTATCGTCAATGCGATACCGGATGTCATCCGGTCCAACGTCGTTGCCGCCCATCCGATGACCGGAACAGAGCAGTTCGGACCAAGCGCCGCGTTAGAGGGACTCTATGCCGAAAAAGTCGTCGTATTGTGCGATTTGGAACACAGCGGGGATCCCCAGCGTGATATTGCCCTGCGTATTTTCCAAGCACTCGCACTGCAAATCCGACGAATGGGGGCAGAAC
>NZ_JAEMQA010000002.1 GCF_022759005.1 Sulfuricurvum sp.
GATGAGAACCTGTAAGGGCATGGCAAATTACAATCACATTATCTTTCGCTTCATTGAGCTCTCCGTATGTTTCGTAAACAATATCATACGGTTCTAAGATACGTCCGCTCTCTAAATAGAGCGGATTAGTAAAATGTTCAGTGTAAATTTGCAGATTTAACATAATACCCTTTACGCGTCGAACGCCGCTTTTAAGTCGGCAATTAAATCGTCACAATCTTCCAGCCCGACACTTAAACGGATCAAACCTTCACTCACCCCCGCTTTTTTCAACTCCTCTTTGCTGAGCTGCTGATGCGTTGTAGAAGCGGAGTGGTTGATAATCGATTTACTGTCTCCAATATTGGCTACGATAGAGAATATATTTACATTGTCCAATACTTTTTTCGCCGTTTCAAAGTTTTCTACCTCGAAACTAAGCAGTCCGCTCGCACCCTTAGTAAGATATTTCTGAGCATTAGAATAACTTTTATCGCTTTCTAGCAACGGATAGTTTACTTTTTTTACACTCGGATGATTCTCAAGCCACTGTGCAATACTCAACGCACTTTGAGAATGCTGTTTCATCCGCAGTGATAATGTCTCAACCCCCTGAATAAATAACCATGCGTTAAAAGGGCTTAATACGGCGCCCGTGTCGCGCATTAATATCATTCTGGCTCTAAACGTAAACAAGATACCGCTTACCACCGAATCGGCAAATACCAAGCCGTGATAACTTACTTCAGGTGCATTAAAATCGGGATAACGGACGTTACCTTTGATTTTCTCCACAAGGTTTTTTCGCTCAACAATCAATCCGCCGATTGCAAGCCCCTGCCCTGTGGTGTATTTACTCGCACTGTGAACCACTACATCCACGCCTAACAATAACGGCTGACATAACATTGGTGTCGCAACCGTATTATCCACGATCGTGATAATGTTGTGTTTGTTAGCAATGGCGATCAATGCATCAAAATTTGGAACATCGATACTTGGATTGGTAATACTCTCAAAAAAGAGACATTTGGTATGTTCATCGATCAATGCTTCGATGGCATCGGTTGAATGGATATCAAAGAAACGGGCTTCGATTCCCAGACGTTTTAAGGTTTGAGAAAAGAGAGTTACCGTTCCGCCGTAGAGTTGGTTCGCTACGACAATATTATCACCCGCTTGCGCAACATTGAGTATGCTATAAAATATAGCACTCATACCGCTGCTCACTGCCAATGCAGCGCTTCCGCCTTCCAAAACAGCAAATCGTTTTTCTAAAACGGCGGTTGTCGGATTACCAACACGGGTATAGACGTTATCGGTCCCTTGCTGTAGATTAAAACTGCTCGCAGCAAAATCGGTACTGCCAAAATCAAATGCCGTACTCATATAGATTGGTACCGCCATCGTACTTTGAGTATCTTTATCGTATCCCGCGTGTAACGCTTCGGTTTGAAGTTGCATATTCATCCTTTGTGAATTTTTTGTGCAATTGTATCAACACAACCCACATTTTCCCATGTTTCCCTAACGGTATAATGGCCATTAGGTTAATAAGGAATATTTATACATGGTAGTTCGGTGCTTCTTGGGTAATAATAACATCATGAACATGCGATTCTTTCAAACCTGCACTGGTGATTTCAACGAACTCTGCTTTGTCCCAGAACGCTGCAATGCTCTCACTTCCGCAATATCCCATTGATGAGCGTAAGCCTCCCATCATTTGATGGACAACAGCGGCAATCGTACCGCGATACGGAACACGTCCCTCAATCCCTTCCGGAACGAGTTTGTCCGCCGCAGTCCCCTCTTGGAAATAACGATCGGTCGAGCCTTTGGTCATCGCTCCGATCGAACCCATTCCGCGGTATGCTTTGTACTGGCGCCCTTGATACATGATGGTATCTCCAGGAGATTCTTCCGTTCCTGCCAATAACGACCCCGCCATGATTGCACTCGCACCTACGGCAAGCGCTTTGGCAATATCGCCCGAATAACGGATACCGCCATCGGCGATAACCGGAACACCGTGTTTACGTGCGGCGCTGGCACACTCATCGATAGCCGAGATTTGCGGTACACCGACACCGGCCACAATACGGGTCGTACAGATCGATCCTGGTCCGATACCCACTTTGACACCGTCAACTCCCGCTTCGATCAACGCTTCGGTTGCTTCTGCCGTTGCTACGTTTCCGGCAATGATATCGACCACCATCTCTTTTTTAATTGCTTTAACGGTATCAATAATCCCTTTGGAGTGACCGTGTGCCGAGTCAAGAACCAAAACATCCACACCTGCATCAACAAGCGCTTTCGCACGGTCGATTTGACCGACGCCAATCGCCGCACCGACACGTAGACGGCCGAAATCGTCTTTATTCGCATGCGGATACTCAATCCGTTTTTTAATGTCTTTGATCGTAATCAAACCTTTTAGAAAGCCGTTTTCGTCAATAATCGGAAGCTTTTCGATCTTGTTTTTGTGCATGATTTGTTCAGCTTCTTCGAGGGTGATGCCCGCTTTTGCCGTAATCAAAGGCATCGGTGTCATCACCTCTTTTGCCTCTTTTTTCAAATCTTTTTCAAAACGCATGTCACGGTTTGTCAAAATTCCGAGCAATTTATTATGACCGTCCACGACGGGTACACCCGAAATTTTGAACTCATTCATCAACTGTTCCGCTTCTGCAAGCGTCGCATCCGGATGAACGTAAATCGGATCGATGATGATTCCGCTTTCCGATTTTTTGACTTTTTTGATTTGCTTAACCTGTGTCTCAATATCCATATTTTTGTGGATAATTCCGATTCCGCCCAAATGTGCCATAGCAATAGCGGCTCGATATTCGGTTACCGTATCCATTGCAGCTGAAACCATCGGAATATTGAGCGGAATATTACGGGTTAACATAGTTTTTAAACTCACCTCTTTCGGGAGAACCTCAGAGTATTTAGGGATGAGCAATACATCTTCAAAAGTGAGAGCGCGTTTACGAATATTCATCAATTATCCTTTTAGTTTGGTTTCGAGGCTCAATGCCCCGTTAAAGAGTGTTTGCTCCGCATACGGAGCGGCAATTAGTTGTAATCCGACCGGCATGCCGTTTGAAGCGGTATCCACCGGAATCGAAATGGCCGGAAGTCCTGCCAAATTGACCGAAATGGTATATATGTCACTCAAATACATCTCCAACGGATCGTTCAAAGTACCGAATTCATACGCTGTACGAGGTGCAACGGGAGTCAAAATAAGATCAACCTCTTCAAAAATCTTATTATACTCCTCTTGAATCAATGAACGCACTTTTTGCGCTTTGACATAATACGCATCGTAGTATCCCGATGAGAGAACGAAGTTCCCCAACATGATACGGCGTTGTACCTCCGGTCCGAATCCTTGAGAACGGGTTTGTAAAAATGTCTCTTTCAAATTTTCACCCTCTACACGGTTACCGTAGCGGATTCCGTCATATCGGGCAAGATTGGTCGTCGCTTCCGCTGTTGCGGTGATATAGTACGCAGAAATATCGTATTTCGGATCCATCAATGTTTTTTCGACGATGGTATGTCCCGCATTTTTAAGCACTTCAATCGCTTTGGCATACGCATTACGAACATCTTCGGAGGCATCTTTGACATAGTCTGGAACAATCGCAATTTTATACTGCACCGTTGCATCCAATTTATCGCTCACCGTTCCGTCGTTGCGATCCGCAGAGGTCGAATCTTTCGGATCGTATCCTTGGATAATGTCATATAAAATAGCCGCATCTTCGACGTTTTGGGTCATAGGTCCGATCTGATCGAGCGAACTCGCATACGCACCCAAACCGTAACGGCTGACACGTCCGTAGGTCGGCTTCATCCCCACGATTCCGCAAAATGCGGCCGGTTGACGAATCGATCCACCCGTGTCGCTTCCAAGAGCCGCTACGGCAAGCCCTGCCGCCACTGCCGCAGCCGATCCTCCCGAGCTTCCGCCCGGAACACAATTGTGGTTCAGCGGGTTAAGGGTTTTGCCATAGCAGCTGCTCTCGGTTGTCGAACCCATCGCAAACTCGTCCATATTGGTACGGCCAAACGGTGACATATTAGCGGCTAGAAGCTTGTCGATAACGGTTGCATTGTAGGGAGCGATATACCCTTTGAGGATATTCGAACCCGATGTGACCGACCATCCGGTTACTTGGATATTGTCCTTGATCGCGATCGGAATCCCCTCGCCGACATTAAGCACATCGATATAGGCATTGAGTTCAGGATTCGCGGCAATCTTAGCTTTGAGTTCTTCTTTGAGTGAAGCGAGTTCTTCTTTAGAGAGTTTTAACGCCTCTTTCAATGTAATCATACAGATTCCTTTCGTCGTTTTGCTTGTTTGACCATCAAAATTCCTAACGCGATGACGATAAAAATCACCCCAACCGTTTCGGCGACAAAGCTAAGCGGTACGGGCTGTGTCATATCGATCATTATTCAACTACCTGCGCACAACGAGGGCAAAGAGTCTCTTCGTTTTCACTGTGGTATTTCCAGCAGCGCGGGCATTTTGCTTTGGACGCAAGAGCGATATTGAATACATTCCCCTCAATCTCGAAAGTTCCTAAAATATCTTTGAGCTTGCACGCACACCATTTGGAGATAACCAAATACTCTTCAATATCTTTTTTCTCAAATGTATGTGGCATGTTTGTCGAAATAACCAATTCGAGTGTATTTTTAATGACTTTCTCTTTTTTGAGTCCGTCTACGATTTCGTTAAACGCAATACGAATTGCTTTAGCACGCTCTTCAGCCCAAGAACTTTCTACTGGTTCAATAGAAGCATAGGTTACATCGAAAATATCCCTAGCAGAACCTTTGATCACTGCAGGAGCATTCTCGAAAATCTCATCGGCGGTATAGGTCAGAATCGGAGCGATCAATCCCAGCATCGATTTAGCGATAATCGCCATAGCACTCTGGGTTGATCGGCGCTCCGCAGATGTAGCTGCATCACAGTACATACGATCTTTCGTAATATCGATATAGATACCGCTGAGTTCATTCACGATAAAATAGTTCAGACCGCTCATCCCGTGAACAAAATTGTATTCTCCGAACAAACGATGGGTTTCGTCAAACACCTCTTTGGCTTTGGAGACAATCCATTTATCGATTTCGCCCATTTCACTGTACGGTACGATTTCCTCTAAACCATCCAAATTCGCCAACATAATACGGAATGTATTACGGAGTTTGCGGTACTGTTCGGCAATCTGCTTGAGGATATTATCGGAGATTTTCAAATCCCCCTGATAATCGCTCATCGCTACCCAAAGGCGTAGGATTTCGCTTCCGTACTGACTCAGAACTTTTTCCGGTGCAACGACATTCCCTTTGGACTTGGACATCTTCTCACCCTTCTCATCGACGGTAAAGCCGTGAGTGAGAAGCGCTTTATATGGAGCGACGTGTTCCACCGCCGTACTCAAAAAGAGCGAGCTTTGGAACCATCCGCGATGCTGGTCTGAACCCTCGATATACAAATCAGCCGGATATCGCCCAGCATCATAGTTGCGTGATTTAAGCACCGCATTCCATGTTGAGCCACTATCAAACCATACATCGAGAATGTCACTTACTTTTTCAAGCTCATCGGCTTTGTATCCCGATCCCGGATAGAGAAGCTCTTCGATGCTCATCGAATACCATGCATCACTGCTGTGCATCTCAAAAATCATCGCGATGTAATTGAGCACCTTTTCATCCAAGATCACCTCACCCGTCGCTTTGACTCGGAAAAATGCGATCGGAACCCCCCAGTCACGCTGACGCGAGATACACCAGTCAGGGCGGTTTTCAACCATAGAGCCTAGACGGTTACGCCCGCTCTCCGGATAAAACGCCGTTTTCGCTACTTCTGCCTGCGCGATTTCTCGAAGCGTTTTACTCTCCCCATCAGGAGTTCCGTCAACGCTGATAAACCACTGTTTCGTCGCACGGTAAATAAGCGGCGTATGACTTCTCCAGCAGTGCGGGTAGGAGTGGCGGAATTTCGACACTTTCAAGGCACTCTCACCCAAAAGGGCGATAATCGGCTCATTCGCTTTGAAAATATGCATTCCGACAAACTCTTCGGCATTCGGAAGAAGTTTTTCTCGGACGATTGTCTGATCGTAACACCCCGTCTCATCGACCGGCATCACCACTTCGAGGTTATAGCGAAGACCGACACGGTAGTCGTCCTCCCCGTGTCCCGGAGCGGTGTGAACGCACCCCGAACCGTTCTCCATCAAAACGTGCTCACCCAAAACCAGATGCGATCCGCGTCCGTTTAGCGGGTTGATCGCATAGCTGTTTTCAAATTTTTTGGCTTCGATTTTTTGCACAACGCTTCCGCTAAAAACACCCTCTTCGATCAGTGCATTGTAGCGCTTTTCGGCTACGATATACCCATCAGATGTTCGAACATACACCTCCTCAGGGTTGAGAGAGATCCCTGTATTGGCTGGCAAGGTCCAAGGTGTTGTCGTCCAGATGACGATCGCGGCTTTCCCTTCGATACCGGCACGTACTTTGGCATCGTCGTTCAGCTCAAACGCGACATAGATCGAGTAGTCCTCTTTGTCTTCGTATTCCACTTCCGCTTCGGCAAGTGCGGTACGTTCCGCCCAGCTCCAGTAAACCGGTTTTGAACGCTCAATCAACAGCCCTTTTTTGGCAACGGAGCAAAGGGTGCGATAAATATTCGCTTCAAATTTGGAATCCATCGTCAAATACGGATTATCCCAGTCAGCAACAACACCCAGTTTTTTAAACTCTTCGCGTTGAACATCGACAAATTCACGGGCATGATCACGGCACATTTGGCGTACTTCTGCGGTGCTAAGAAGCTCTTTTTTCTGTTTTCCGCCCAGTTTTTTCTCAACCTGCTGCTCAATCGGTAATCCGTGACAATCCCAACCGGGGGTAAAGCGAACCGATTTACCGTTGAAGTAGTGATATTTCACGATAATGTCTTTGAGCACTTTATTAAGAGCATGACCGATATGGGTATGACCGTTGGCATACGGAGGACCGTCATGGAGGGTAAAACTTTGCGCCCCGACGCGGTTAGCTTTCATACGAGTGTAAACATCGTTAGCAATCCACGCGGCATAGCGTGTCGGCTCATTTTGAACCAAATTTCCGCGCATCGGAAATTTGGTTTGAGGTAGAAGGAGGGTCTCTTTATAATCCATCTGTTACCTTATAGAAAAAGTGGTGCATTATATCTTTTAGGTGATTAAATTTTGCTGTCACTGTGCTATACTATCCCAAATTTTTATTTGGAAGAACCATGAAACGTGATGTTATTTTCGTAGGAAATCGATTGATTTTAAATGAAGCATTTGAGCGATATATCCTTCGAAATATCAAAAATTCACTTACATCAATCGACTCTATCAGCTATTTCGAAGAGTCCGATAAAGGGCTTTTTTTACATCTTGAAACCCTTTTGAAAAGTGAATCCAAACTGATCATCATCACCACCAAAAGCACCTTTACCATCGTCGGAAAATTACTCAGTACCGTTACCGCAGACAATCAGGTGCTCAAAGAGCAAATGCTCATCCCATCACGGGTAAGCGTACTTGAAAACGGAAGTTATCTCCTTGCCCACAACAATTCTGAAATCAATGTGATCTTAGCAACGGAAGGTAAAGCACTTCCTCCGATTTTAATTGATGACGAATCGCGTCTTTCAACCATTCATCTCTTTAACGAAGAACTCACCAGCGCGCAGACCCTTTTGGAGCCGTTAGCCCAAAATTTCGATGTTAAACTTGAGTTCAGCGAATTGGTCGAGGGATGGCTGAAAATCCGCATTCATACCCGCAAGCACGGGAATTTGTCTCAATTTATCGCATCAGCACGCGGATTGATGTATCACAAAGTGATTGCCGCATCCAACGTAGCGGCTTACATCATCGAAAAACTTTCCCATCATAAAAAAAAGCTCTCTTTTGCGGAGAGTTGCAGTGGCGGATCGCTTGCCCATTATTTTACTTCACAAAGCGGTGCATCAGCCGTTTTTGACGGCTCTCTCATTACCTATTCCAACACACTCAAAGCCAACTGGCTTGCAGTGGACGATCACGCACTCGAAACACACGGTGCCGTCAGCGCCGAAGTAGTATTAGAGATGTCCGAGGGGGCAATGAATGTGAGTTTCGCCGATTTTTCCCTCTCCATCAGCGGTGTTGCCGGACCTACAGGAGGGAGTGAAGCCAAACCGGTCGGAACCGTCTATATCAGTGCACGCTCCAAAACAACGGTTCATACGGAACGTTTTCATTTTGAAGGTGATCGCAACTATATTCAAGAACAAAGTGTCCTAATGGCAGTCAAGATGCTCCTAAACATCGACAAAGAGCTCTTCTTTAGTTAATACGCAAAAAAGCAGGGCCAGCGCACGCGAGTATCCTTTTGCAAATCTTTCCAAAACAGCTTGACAAAACGTAAACTTTCCCCTATAATTTCGCCCTCACAATCACCGAGTTTCGATGGTTAAAGAGGTCTCGTTAGCTCAGCCGGTAGAGCATCTCACTTTTAATGAGGGGGTCGATGGTTCGAATCCATCACGGGACACCATGGTTGGTTTCAGTGACCCTTTCGTCTAGTGGCCAAGGACACTATCACTTCATGGTAGGAACAGAGGTTCAAATCCTTTAGGGGTCGCCACTTGTTCAATAGTTATTTAAACTCATGGGAGTTTAGCTCAGTTGGTAGAGCGCTACCCTTACAAGGTAGATGTCACAGGT
>NZ_JAEMQA010000021.1 GCF_022759005.1 Sulfuricurvum sp.
TTTTAATGATTTTTAGGCATAATTGGCACACTTAGACATACGGAGCTTTTGAGATAATGTATATTCCTGAATCACGCTTTGCCCTTTGGGCTGATTTTATAGAACGAACCTTTTTGGATGAAGGGTTTAAAGAACTGATCGCAAAAGGGGTTATTAACGGAGCGACCTCCAACCCTGCTATTTTTAAAAGTGCAATTTTAACGTCAAATGCATACAAAGAGCAGATTGCAACGTTGTCTCATTGTTCCCCAAAAGAAAAATATGAAGCGCTTGCAATATTCGATATACAAAAAGCGGCCGATATTTTACGCCCTTTGTACGATGCGGGAGATGATGGATATGTTAGCATAGAGGTTGACCCGTTTTTGTGTGATGATGCGAGTGCTACGATTGCAGAAGGGGTCCGTCTTCATCGCAGTATCAATCGTCCTAATATTATGATAAAAGTTCCGGCAACAGAAGCGGGATATGTTGCAATGGAGGAATTGGCTTCGAAGGGGATCGCTGTCAATGCAACGTTGATATTTTCGTCAGAACAAGCCCTCAAATGTGCCGAAGCGTTTCGTAAAGCTTCCGAAAAATCGTCGGTTGATACCGTTATTAGTGTTTTTGTCAGCCGTATCGATCGTGCCATAGATGAGACTCTCCGGGATAGGGGCGTCCGTACCGGATTGATGGGGATTCTCAATGCTGCGGATATTTACAATCGCGTAGAAGCGTTAAATGTTCCGAAATGCCGTGTGCTGTTTGCCAGTACAGGGGTTAAAGGCTCTGAATTTAGAGCTTCGTATTATATCGATGAACTTTTAGCGCCTAATAGCGTCAATACTGCTCCAATTGCAACGATCGAGGCATTTGTCACTGGTGGAGATAGAACGTTAAAACTTCCGATTTCTCAAGCAGTTATTGAGGAACATCGCCAAAATGTCGCAAATGCCGGAGTCGATATGGAGTTGGTTATTGATCAACAAATCGATGAGGGATTGGAAGCATTTAAAGTTGCATTTTCTGAAATTCTTAACGCATTGGAGTAGAGTATGCTGAATCAACAAACCGATCTGTCTGAACTTAATTTCGAAGTCCTCAAAAAAATTCGTGGATATTTGCGTAGAATGATCGATGCGGGGGGGAGTGACTTGCATGTGAAAGCCAACAGTGTTGTCCGTGCTCGTATTAACGGAGAGATTATCCCCCTTTCGGGTGAGATTTTATCCAAAGACGATGCGCTGATTTTTGCCAAAGAGCTTCTTCGGACGAGATTTCCTGAATTGGTAGAGAAAAAAGAGGTGGACTTGGTCTATACGTTTGATGAACAAACCCGTTTTCGTATCAATATTTTTTTCCAGATGGAGGGGGTATCAGCAGTTTTTCGTTTAATCCCTGTCAAAATTTTAAGTATCGATGAATTGAAACTTCCTAGTGTTATACACACATTTTCAGATATGGAGAGGGGACTGGTATTGGTTACCGGTGTTACGGGGAGCGGAAAATCGACGACATTGGCAGCATTGATCGATGAGATCAATTGGAAACGGCGAAAACATATTATTACGATTGAAGATCCGATCGAGTTTGTTCATAAAGACCGTAAATGTATCATCAATCAGCGAAGTGTCGGACAAGATACGGCAAGCTTCGGGAATGCGCTTCGCGCCGCATTGCGTGAGGATCCGGATATTATCCTCGTCGGGGAGATGCGGGATATGGAGACGATTGAGATCGCTTTGCATGCAGCCGATACCGGACATTTGGTTTTCTCTACCCTTCATACACTTGATGCCAAAGAGACGATCAACCGTATTATTTCGGTATTTCCGCATGCGGAACAAAACCGTGTTCGTATGACCCTCTCATCGGTACTCAAAGGGGTTATTTCCCAGCGTTTGATTCCGACGGTTGACGGGAAGCGGACCGCTGCTGTTGAGATTTTGATTCGAACCCCTCGGATCGAGCAGCTAATTGCTGAAAATCGGGACGTTGAAATTCCCGATACGATTGCGGAAGGGAAGGAGTTGTATAAATCCCAAACTTTTGATCAGGGAATTTTGGATCTCTATTTAGAAGGACGGATCAGTCAAGAAGATGCTTTTGCTTTTGCGACATCGCCGTCAGATTTGAAACTGCGTATGGATGGTTTGAGTGAAACGATCGAAAAATCAAAATTAGGTGTGGATGATGGGCCGAAAACATTCAGAGAAGATGAGTATATTTCGTTGAAATCGTAAAAATCAGTTTAGGATATTATAAGTTGCATTTAAGTATAATCCGTCCCATTTTATTTTAAGGACATGATTATGTTAGAAGGCATTATAAGAGAGAGTATTGGCAAATCTGCTACTAAAGCATACCGCCGTGATGGTTATCTTATCGCCAACATCTACGGAAAAGGGCTTGAAAACGTTCACGCTGCGTTCAAAATGAACGACTTTATCCGTACTGTGCGCAATAAAGAGACGGTAGCATTTGCTGCAAACGTTGGTGGAAAAGAGATGAACCTTGTTGTTCAAGGATACGAGTCTCACCCGGTTTCAGGTAACTTGCTACATGTTGATTTGATGGTTGCGCAGCCAGGTGTTGTGACTCACTATCATGTACCGGTAAAAGCGGTAGGAACTCCGCTCGGTTTGAAAAACAAAGGGATGTTGTTCGTTGCTAAAAAACGTCTTCGTGTAAAAGCGGCGATCGAAAACTTGCCAAACAACATCACTATCGATGTTTCTCCGTTGGACTTGGGTGATTCAGTATTGGTTCGTGATCTTCCAGCGATCGAGAACGTTAAATTTACTGATTCTGACCGTGTATCGGTTCTTAGTATCATTAAAGCGAAATAATCATGCTGATCGTCGGACTGGGAAACCCCGGCTCGGCGTATGTACAAACACGCCATAACATTGGTTTTATGGTAATTGACGAGCTTTGTCGTCGCCACAATGTGCAGAATGTTTCAAAGAGCTCCTTTGAGGGGGAGTTGTTTAAAATGGGGTCGCACTTTCTCCTCAAACCCCTTACGTTTATGAATCTCTCCGGTCGTTCTATCCTTGCTGTTAAAAACTTTTACAAAATTGATGAGGTCATAGTCATTCACGATGATTTGGACCTGCCGTTTGGGGCATTACGATTTAAAAGCGGCGGCGGACACGGCGGACATAACGGCTTAAAGTCGACGGATTCCGCTATCGGTGCCGATTATACCCGCGTTCGTATGGGGATCGGAAAACCTGAGCATAAATCTCAGGTAGCCGACTATGTTCTCCACCCCTTTAGCGCAGAGGAGCAGAATAAACTCACCGATTGGGTTGCTAAAGCCGCTGATGCGGTTGAAATGTTGCTGCAAAGCAGTTGCAGCGACGTTGCTTCAAAATGTTCGCTCAAAGGGCTTTGAGTATTTGCAGGTTTTATTGGGTACAATAAGCACCAATTTTTTAGTTTAGGCTCCTATGCTCGCTTTTAGTACATTATCCTTCGTATATTTGCGCTATTTCACCATTATATTGGTTGCGCTGTGCAGTTTTATGGTTGGATTTGATTTGATGGAGAATGGATCCGAATTGCCTTCATCTGCCAATCTAATGTTGATCTATTTGATGTACAAATATTTTTATGCCATCGATATGATGTTGCCGATATCGCTCGTATTTGCGATTATAGCCTCCCTCGTCGAATTGATCCGATCCAACGCATTGGCTGCCTATTTTGCGTTGGGATATTCAAAAAATAAGATTATGATGCCGTTTTTGAGTGTTGCAAGCGGATTGATCGGAATTTATATTGCTTTGCACGCTACCAATTTTGCCCGTGCGAATGAATTTGCCGATAATTTGCGTGAAACCTCGGAATTTATCCGTCCGACGAGCAATCTATTTTTCACCCATGAGGGAAATTACATCTATTTCGGTAATCTCTATCCGCTTAGTAAGCGAGCAGAAGATATTCGTATATTTACCTTTGAACACGGTACATTAAAAGAGGCATTAAGTGCTAAAGATGCAGTGTATGATAATGGCTATTGGAATATCTCCAAAGCACATCTTATTCGTCCGCCGAGCGAACTTGATTTAAAAGCTTCCGGTATTGTGGTAGAAGATAAAGAAAATTTAAAAGTATTGCATGATTTCAAACCGAAAATTTTGGATCAGGTATATGAAGGGAAAGTCAATTTCACGATTGGTGATGGGATAGACGCTTTGAAACTGCTCAAAAATCAAAATGTCGACGTTGCAAAAATCACCAGCGCGATGTACCGTATATTTGTGACCCCGTGGTTTGCCCCAATGCTGATGGTGATCTTTTTTACTTATGCACCGGTAAGCAGCCGTTTTTTAAATATCTCTTTTTTTAGTTTCGGTGCCATCTTGGTGACGCTGCTTGTATGGGGGGTTCTCTTTATGCTCGGCGAACTTGCCAATAACAAAACGCTCTCTCCGGAAATAGGGGTAATCGGGCCGATACTTTTGCTCAGTGGAGTAATGTTTTGGCGACTTGGAAATCCCCTAAGGAGAGTTAGGGTAAAATCGCGATAAAACTAATTTGAGCGGGGATTGAGGGTGATCGATTTTAAAGCTTTGGCACAAACATACGGAACTCCTTTGTATGTGTATGATTTTGATGCGATGCGTATGCAGTTTGAGTCCTTAAAAGAGGCGTTTCGGGGTCGTAAATCGATTCTTGCGTACGCGGTAAAAGCCAATTCCAATCTTAATGTCGTCAAACATTTTGCGCAGTTGGGATCAGGTGCGGATTGTGTTTCGATCGGAGAAGTACGCCGTGCATTGATGGCGGGGGTACCGAAATACCGTGTGATATTTAGCGGTGTCGGTAAACGTGACGATGAGATCCGTGAAGCGATTGAATCGGATATTTTGTATATCAATGTCGAGAGTGAAGCGGAACTCGAACGGGTAGAGATGATCGCTCGTGAATTGGGGACAAAAGCCCGAATTAGTATTCGGGTCAATCCGAATATCGATCCCAAAACCCATCCGTATATTTCGACGGGGCTCCATGATAATAAATTCGGGGTTGAGATCGTTGCGGCAAAACGGATGTACATCCAAGCAAAAAATTCCGAAAACCTTGATCCGGTAGGGATCCATTTTCATATCGGAAGTCAACTGACCGAGTTGGAACCAATTTATGAAGCGGCAGTAATCGTGGCGGATCTTCTTCGTTCGCTTCAAGCGATCAATATCGAACTCAAATTTTTCGATATCGGGGGCGGACTCGGTGTTCGCTACAACGATGAGACGACGATTGAGCCGTATGATTATGCACAAGCGATTCTTTCGGCACTCAAGGGGATTGACGTAACGATCATCTGTGAACCGGGGCGCTTTTTGACGGCAAATGCGGGATATTTCCTTACCAAAGTATTGTATGAAAAAAACAACGGTGCAAAACGCTTTGTGATGGTGGACGGGGCGATGAACGATTTGATCCGTCCGAGTTTGTACAAAGCGTATCATCGCATCGAAGCGTTGGATAAAAACGGTGAAGAGAGTGCGGCGGATGTGGTTGGCCCAGTGTGTGAAAGCGGCGACTTTTTGGCCAAAAATTATCCGCTTCCGGCATTAGAGCATAATGATTTACTGGTCGTCCATAGTGCGGGAGCGTACGGTTTTGGGATGGGAAGCAACTACAATACTCGCGGACGTTCAGCGGAAATTGCTGTTGAAGCGGGTAAAGAGCGTTTAATCCGCCGCCGCGAAACGTTTGAAGATGTGATCGCATTAGAACAAGAGTATTTGCAGGATTAATGATGTATTTCATAGACGTGCAGGGGACACTGATTGATGATCATACCAAGCTTCCTACCCGTGGCGCGGTAGCCTTTATTGATTATCTCAATGAGCGTCAAATCCCCTATATGGTGATTACCAACAGCACGAAAAATCCGAGTGACGAGTTTTTGGGTTATTTGAATTCCATCGGATTGCATATCCCCCAAAGTCATTATCTCGATCCGTTGATGATGCTGGAGAGCCATATTGATAAACGCCGTAAAATTGCCGCGTACGGGTCGGAGCCTTTTTTAAATGTACTGCGTTCGATGGGATATACCCTCGATTTCAACTCTCCCGATGTTGTGCTGGTTGCGATCAAAGAGGACTTTACCCCCGATGAGTATGCTCAAATGATCGAGTTTCTCCTCGCGGGAGCCAAACTTGTGGGGATGCATGAGACGACGCTGTACGCAAAAAACCACAAACGTTATCCCGGTGTAGGGGCGATTTTGAAAATGTTGGAGTTTGCCACATCGACTCAGTACACTGTAGTCGGAAAGCCGAGTGTTCCGTTTTTTGAAGAAGCACTGAGTCGACTTCAGCAGCAAAAAGCCGATGCCGCATTTAGCGAGATTACGATTATCAGTGATGATGTCAAAGGGGATTTGATTGGAGCGCAGAAACTGGGGATGAAAGGGGTATTTGTGTTGAGCGGAAAAATCCGAAACGCCGATGAAATCATCCCCTCGTTGAATCCTTCCGAGTGTCCGGCAGAAATTTATCCAAATATAGAGGGGATATTGGAGCAATTATGAATACATTAGAAGAGTGCAGGGCGCGTATCGATGAGATCGATAATCAGGTTGTCGAGCTTTTAAACCGCCGTATGGAGGTTGTTCGTCGTGTCGGTGAGATTAAGCACCAAAACAACGGAGCCATTTACCGTCCGGAGAGAGAAAAATCGATCATCGATCGCTTGACGAAAATTAGTGAAGAGTCCAACGGACTTCTGAATGCGCAAGCGATAGAAGCGGTTTTTCTGGAGATTTTTGCCGTTGCACGTAATCTTGAGCTTCCTGAACGGATTGCCTATCTCGGACCGGAGGGGAGCTTTACCCATCAGGCGGCAGAGTCGCGTTTTGGTGCGATGAGCGATTATCTCTCCTTGGGCTCTATTGAAGCAGTATTCAAAACCCTCGAAGCGGGTCGCGCCAAATACGGTGTCGTTCCGATTGAAAATTCGCGTGATGGTGTAGTGGGCGAAACGCTTGATCTTCTTGGGAAAAGCAGTGTCAAAATCGTGTCGGAACTCTATATGCCGATTCATATGGCATTTGCAACCAAAGCCGAAAAAATCCACCATATCAAACGGATCTATTCCAAAGACAAAGGGTTCGGACAGTGCCGCGATTTTTTGGCGGAACACGGTTTGGACAGCGTGGAACATATTCCGGTCGAATCGACGGCGAAAGCGGCTATTTTGGCCAGCAAAGATCCCGAAGCGGCGGCTATTTGTTCCCATATCGCCGCAAAACTCTACGGCGTTCCGACACTCTTTGAAAATATCGAAGATACCCAAAACAATGCAACACGTTTCTTTATTCTCAGCGATTTTAAAAACGCGATCAGCGGGGAGGATAAAACATCCATTTTGGTTCGTTTAAAAGATGCTCAGCGGGCAGGGGCATTGGTTCACTTTCTGGAAGATTTCAACAATGCCGATATCAATCTCAGTAAAATTGAGAGCCGCCCGTCTCGGGATAATGACGGGTTCGGATATTGGTTTTTTATCGATTTCTTCGGTCATATCGATGAAGAGAGAGTTCAACATTTAGTTCAAAAACACAGTGAAGAAGTAACCTGGCTGGGAAGTTATGTAAAGGGAGAGTTATGAAATTTAATGAAGCATTGGAATCGATTAAAACCTACGAAGCGGGTAAACCGATTGAACTGGTTGTCCGTGAGTACGGAATTGATAAAGACTCTATTGTAAAACTTGCAAGTAACGAAAACCCGTTCGGATGTTCTCCAAAAGTTAAAGAGGCAGTTCGCTCCATTATCGACAATATGGCGCTTTATCCGGATGATTCGATGGTGAAACTTAAATCGGCTTTGTCGTCTAAATACGGTATCCAAAGCAATGAGCTCATCATCGGTGCCGGCAGCGATCAAGTCATCGAGTTTGCGATTCATGCCAAAGCTCATACAGGGACAAAAGTTCTCGTCAACAGCGTGACCTTTGCGATGTACGAGATTTATGCGAAACAGGTAGGGGCACAAATCATCCGGACTGCATCACGCGAGCATAAAATGGATGAATTCTATGCACTGTACCAAGAGCATAAGCCTTCCATTATTTTTCTCTGTACGCCGAATAATCCGACAGGAGACGGTCTGCTGGCGCAAGAGATGATCGATTTTATCGCGAAAGTCGACAGCGATACGTTGGTAATCGTTGATGGGGCGTATATGGAGTATGCTCGCTTTAAAAATCCAGCCTATGCGGTTGAGCCGAAAGATTTGATTGAGCGGTTCGATAACGTCCTTTTTCTCGGGACATTTTCAAAAGCGTACGGATTGGGCGGTATGCGGGTGGGATACGGAATTTCACGCGCCCCTATCATCGAGGCGTTGTATAAAGTTCGTCCGCCGTTTAATATCACAACGCTTTCTCTCGAAGCGGCATCAGTAGCATTGGAAGATGAAGCGTTTGTCCAAGCGTGCATCGCGGATAATTTCAAAGAGATGGCTCGATACGAAGCATTTGCACACACTAAGGGGATTGATGTGATTGATAGTTATACCAATTTCGTCACTTTATCGCTTCCTGAAGAAAAAAATTCATCAAAAATTGCGCAAGAACTCTTAAAAAAGGGTATGATTGTACGTGATTTAAGCAGTTACGGTTTGAATGCAATTCGCATTACAATCGGGACTACCGTTCAGAACGATCGATTTTTTGAACTCACTGATCCTTTATTATAAAAATAGGTAACAATGGATTT
>NZ_JAEMQA010000106.1 GCF_022759005.1 Sulfuricurvum sp.
TAAAAATGTTCGACTAAATACAACATCTTCACCCTCCCGTTTCATAAAACGCACGTTTGGATGATTCGGCATCCCCCTCGCTCCAGCGATTTTTCTCGGGTTTGGTACGAACCACCTCTTTGAGCACCATTGCCGCTTCTTTAATGTCTCCCCGACGCACCGCATCACGGATCGACATCGCTTCGTCAAAATAGAGACACGGGATCAAATTTCCCTCTGCCGTGAGACGAATACGATTGCATTTTGTACAGAAATCGTCCTTGTGTGGTTCGATGATCCCAAATTCATATCCATCAGAGAGTTTATAATAATGCGATGGTGAGTGTCCGTCAAATCCCTCATCATCATAGGTGTATCGAGTTCCGATAATACTCAACAATTCGGAGCTTTGCATCCCTTTGATATCAATTTCGGCATGAACGTTTTCCATGTATTCGATAAAACGGACAACCATACCTCGCGCTTTGCAGTATTCCAGCACATCCAAAATCTCACTCTCATTGACCCCTTTCATCGGAACCATGTTCACTTTGACTTTGAATCCGACGCGAAGCGCCTCTTCTATCCCCTCAAGAACATTTTTCAAAACATCTTTTTTGGCAATCTTCTCAGCCACTTCGGGTTTGAGTGAATCAATCGAAACGTTCAATCGGCGTAATCCCGCATCATAGAGCTTTTGAGCAGAGCCTGCCAACAAAAAAGCATTGGTCGTCATCGCCAAATCAATATCGTTTCTGTACTCATAAATCATTCGAATGAACGTATCGAGATTTTCGCGTAAGAGCGGCTCACCTCCGGTGATACGGATTTTTTTAACCCCTTCATCAATGGAGACTTTGATGAACTCAAACAGCTCTTCAAAACTGAGAAGATTCTCTTTGGGTACCCATGAAAAAGGTTTCTCCGGCATACAGTATTGACATCGAAAATTACACCGTTCCGTCACCGAGACACGCAAATAATCAACCGTACGCCCATAGCTATCTATTAACACAATAGTCCTTACAATAGGAAAGTGTTGGGATGGTATCTAAAAGTTGTTTGGAGTTTTATTTATTGAGAGAATTAGGGGAGAAACCCCGCAAGGGGGTAACTTTTTTACCAGCCGCGAACGACTGCGTGACATGCCGTACAAGCATTCACGATTTCTGAATACGACTGATGTGCTTTTGAATATTGTTTTTCATCCAATGCTTTGATCAAATCGTTTGATGCGCTGTCAATACGTTTAGCCGCGTTGAATGCGATATTTCCCATATGTTGTTTATCTTTTGGAAGATATTTTTTAGTGTCTTCCATGTTATGGAAAAGAGCATCCGCTTTTTGAATATCGGCTACACCGCTTTTAATCAAATCCGGAGTGTTGTACAAAAATCCTTTTTGTACATTGCTCAAACCGCTCTCCATTTGGCTCATATTTTTTGCCAAAGTATCGTCTGCCATTGCACCGGCACTAAGAAGTGCCGACAATGCTAAAATTTTAACCATTTTCATCCATCACCCCTTAGTGAACTTCTGACCAGATTTTGCGTTTCCACAAATAAGCCAAGATTGCGAATACGAATGTGTAGAGAAGAACCCATACACCCAAAGATTCGCGTTCTGCTTTTTTAGAATCACCAACCTCTTCCATATACGCGATTACCTCTTCTTGCGCTTTTTCATTCAAACCGACGCGCGGCATTGAAGTCCCTTTGAGCAAGACTTGCGGGTCATTGATAAAGCTGTGAAGATAGTGTTCACCACGGCTTTTGATATATTGTGACAAATCCGGAGGAGTTGCGCCCATATGCTCTTTGATAACAGTAGCCGGAGTCGTTGCTTCGATACCTGCATATTTCATGTTGTGACAACGTCCGCACGCCGCTTCAAATGTCGCTTTGTGTGCTTCTTTGCCTTCAGCTGCTTTTGGAGCAATCGATTGCAAGTACGCTACAACGTCCATGATCTCTTGTGGGGTCATCCAGTTGTATGACGGCATCGGGAATGCTTTACCGCTCTCCGGAGTATATTTGTGTTGCAAGTGCATTGCACTTACCGGATCGAAAATAAAGTTAGCCAAATAGTTTTTGTCATAGATACGACCCGCTTGGCTCAAATCCGGTGGAACAACACCATAGCTTGCCGCAGCATCTGCGTTTGGCATGATAGCGGGATGACCCGCTTTTTCGATAGCGTGACATGCAAGACAGTTCGCTTCTACAAGGGCTTGACCGTTTGCAGCGTTACCTGTAAGTTTGGTATCCACATTTTTTAAATCTTTGAACGAGAAGTCAGCCGGAGCTACTTCTGGGTGCATTACACTGTGAGCATACGGCTCAATCCCGTAATAGGTAATGCCGACAAGAGCGACAATAACTGCTAAGATTTTAAACTCTTTCATTATTTTCCCTCCACTTTTTTAGCTTCTGCTTTCGTAATGAACGGCAATGCGATAAATAGGACAAGGAACGTCAATGACGCACCGAAACCTACCCATGCATTCGGTCCGGTCGGAGGCAATTTACCAAATTCAGTCAATACCATCAAGTCGGCAATCATCAACCAGAACCAGTATTTGAAATACGGACGTTGATTTGCCGGTTTTACCATCGGTGAGCGATCCAACCATGGCAATACCAAGAAAATAGCATTCGCAAAACCAAACGCCATCAAACCAAGGTCTTTACCAGAGATACCAGCGATTTCGAAGAACCAACCGCGCAATACTTCATAAGACCACAAGAAATACCACTCAGGGTAAATGTGCGCCGGAGTTTTAAGACCGTCTGCTTTATCGAAGTTGATCGGATCCATTGCAAAACCGTAATGGAAGAAAACCAAATAGAAGAAGAACAACATAAAGAACCCGAGAACAAAGAAGTCTTTTGACAAGAATACCGGCCAGAAAGGGACAACTTTAGACTCTTTTTTGTTTCCTGCTAGATATTTTTCCGCTTCTTCATCGAAATCAAAGAATTCACCCTCTTCGTTGTTAACGTGTGGAAAACGGAGTGAATAGAAGTGAAACGCAATCGCACCCAAAATCGCCAACGGAATCAACAATACGTGAAGCATGAAGAAACGGGTCAATGTAGAATCCGCAACATAGAAGTTACCGCGAATCCAAACAACCAATTCATCACCGATTACAGGGATACCACCGAAAATTTCAGTAATAACGTACGCCGCCCAGTATGACATTTGTCCCCATGGAAGCATGTATCCGCTGAAACCTTCTGCAGAGAAGAGCACAAACAACAACATCCCAGAAATCCAGATCATCTCACGCCCTTTTTTGTACGAGCCGTAATAGATACCGGTAAACATGTGGATATAGATTACCAAGAAAACAACCGAAGCACCCACTGCGTGAATGTGACGGAACAACCAGCCGTATGCCACTTCTTGCATGATAGTGTAGTTAACACTGTCAAACGCCATGTTCGCATCCGGTTTATAGTACATCAACAAGAAGATCCCTGAAACCAAAAGGAATGTAAACAATACGGTCAACAAGACACCCATTGCCCACAAGAAATTGATATTTTTAGGAATCCAATATTCTGTCATCATCACTTTTGCAAAGTTGACAACACCAAGACGTTGGTCAAACCACTCGAGCATCGAGTCTGCTTTTTTAAATTCTGCCATCTCGCTCCCCTTATGCTTTCGCCGTCATTTTTTTGTATTCAGGACCCTCTTCACCCAAAACGAGTGTTACACCGTCAAGTTTGAAAGGAGGAATATCAAGTGGACGCGGAGGCGGTCCGAATGTGTTTTTACCATCAGCTGAGTATTCTCCACCGTGACAAGCACATTTGAACATCTTTTTGTCCCCTTCGTATCCCGGAATACATCCAAGATGGGTACAAAGACCGATCATTACAGAGAAGTAGCTGTCACCGATTTTGACACTGCGACCGTCTGTCGGTTTCATATCCGCGCTGTATTTTAGGATAAACACCGGTTTACCACGCCATACAACGACTTCTAATTTGTTGGCTTCTAAGGCCGATACGTCTACCGTTGTAAAACCGGCAGACATAACGCTCGGAAGCGGATCCCATGTTTTCTTCATCGCGATGAGCGAGGCAATCCCCCCGACCGCTGCGACGGCACCAAAAGCTTTACCAATAAAGCCTCTTCTGCTTTCATCCATCATAGTCATCTCACTTAATTTTGAAATTTAACTCCCCATAATAAGTTAAAAAGGTTTAAGTTTCTATAAATTGAAAGTTTTTCTTATGAATTCGATTACTTTCGTGTTACCTTTTTCTAATTTGTGATAATTATTGGATTTGGCCATTTCAACCCCATTTTTCACCCCTTCTTGGGTCAATTCTTCTATTGTCGGGATAGATAAGACCTTAAATAACGGGATAAAATCTTTACTATAATCGGCTCTTTGTAAATAAATCGGTTTACCCCCTCCGGCTAAGCTTTGAAGAGCTGCTTGAGGCGAAGACGTAATTAATATATTACTTTGACGAATAATTTCATCGTATTTTTCGCATTCGTGAATGGTAGAAAAACTCTCTCTTAGGCTTTTTTCATATCCCAGGAAATGGTAAAATCCCATCAATAATTCGGCATTGAGAGATTTGAAGATCGCTTGGTTTTTTTCTAAATCTTTTTCATAATCATCATCTCCAAAAAAAAGAGTCAATGGGATCGTTTTCGGAAGCGGCTTAAAATAGTGTTCCCCTATAACAACTGCGTTACAGATCCCATCCCCATCCAAATACGGAGAGATCAGAAACTCGTTATCATGTTTCACCTCATCGGGATCATCACTGACACGGATAAACGAAGAAAAGAAATGGGTCATGTCATCCAATAAAACGGGATTCGCCTCTGCAGAGTCAAAAATCATTTTATCCCCGTGATGGGCGATTTGAGGAATATTGCGAACCACATCAACACCGACAGAGCGTTTGATCCCGTACCCTTTTGCCTCAGCAGCGATCCGGAAATCCGAACAGAGCAAGGTAATCTCGATCTCTTTTTGGAGTTCGTTGACAATCGCAACGGCACGATGGAAACGATCGAGTCCGATACGGTGACCCGTATGGACGTAATAAAAGTAGCGCATAATAGAGTATCCTTTAGTTTTTGCGTTGTGCCATCTTGATATAGATGTGCAAAATATCGAGAGCGGCAGGTGTCATACCGCTAATTTGGGATGCCGCCTGCAAGGTAGGCGGATTGAATGTGTAGAGCTTATCCACGATCTCGTTTGATAATCCCGAAACGGAGCGGAAATCAAACCCTTCGGGAATCGCAATATGAAGCATCTTGTTCATTCGTTCGATATCGTCGCTTTGTTTCTCGACGTAACGGGCATATTTGGCTTCGATCAAAATCTGCTCTTGTATGTACGGATCGAGTTCGGCAAAACTCGGGATCAATTTGACCAACTTGTCCAAATCGAAACTCTTACGCGATACCAGCTGCATTGCGGTGAGTTTGTCGCTGATATGTTCCTCATCGATGGAGGCTAAAAAGGCTAAAAACTCTTTGTTCGGAGTATAGACGGTCTCTTCGAGAAGCTTTAAGCCTTCGGTGATTTGAGCACGCTTACTCTCGATCCGCTCCATCTGCTCATCACTGATAAGCCCCAGCGCATGACCGTATTTCCCCAAACGCAAGTCCGCCGTCTCTTCACGAAGCAATAGGCGGTACTCGGCGCGGGAGGTAAACATCCGATACGGTTCTTTGGTCCCTTTTGTCACCAAATCATCGATCAACACCCCGATGTAGGCTTCATCACGGCGTAAGATGAGCGGTTCTTTCCCCTGAAGCGAGAGCGCAGCATTGATCCCCGCCATCATCCCCTGCGCCGCTGCCTCTTCGTATCCCGTCGTTCCGTTGAGCTGTCCGGCACAATAGAGATGCTTGACTTTTTTCGTCTCCAGTGTATGTTTCAGCTCGGTCGGATCGACATAATCGTATTCGATCGCATAGCCGTAACGGACGATTTTGGCATTCTCCATCCCGTGCACCGAATGGATCATGGCACGCTGAACATCGGGCGGCAATGAGGTGGACATTCCGTTGATGTAGCACTCGGTATTTTCCGCGCTCTGCGGTTCGATAAAGAGGTGATGGCGCTCTTTGTCACGAAAACGGTTGATCTTATCCTCGATACTCGGGCAATAGCGCGGTCCAACTCCCTCGATTTGTCCCGTAAACAACGGTGCACGATGAAAATTTCCTTCAATCAGGTTATGGGTCTCTTCGTTGGTGTAAGCAATGTAACACGGAAGCTGTTTTTTGGTACGGGCAAACTCATCCCTATCGGTACGGAAGCTAAACGGTGCGGGAAGTTCATCCCCGTCTTGGATCTCCATCACACTAAAATCGATCGAAGAGCTGTCGATGCGCGGACAGGTTCCTGTTTTGAGCCGTCCGACGTTCAGCCCCGCCGCACGGAGTGAATCGGTGAGTCCTTTCGCCGGAAACTCACCGAAACGCCCCGCTTCTTGAGTGATCTCTCCGATATGGACGACGCCGTTGAGAAACGTCCCCGTCGTCAAAATTACCCGTTTCGCTCGATACTCGTTCAGCAAATGGGTACGGACGCCGATCACCGTAGAATCTTCGATAATAAGCGATGTCACCGTCTCTTGAATCAGCGACAAATTGGGAGTCGTGAGGATTTTGTTTCGCGCTATGACACGATAGCGGTCCATATCGATCTGGGCACGGCTACCCCGAACAGCGGGTCCTTTGGTGATATTGAGTATACGAAACTGGATCCCCGCTTCGTCAGTGAGCAACCCCATCTCTCCGCCCAAAGCATCAAGTTCACGCACCAAATGCCCTTTAGCAAGTCCACCCACTGCAGGGTTACAGCTCGTTGCTCCTACCTGCTCAGCCAAAATAGAGACCATCAAGGTATTTTGTCCCATACGTGCTGAGGCGAGAGCGGCTTCGATTCCGGCGTGTCCTCCGCCGACGACAATTACATCATATTCCATAGTATTTGCTTCTTTGTGTCATTCTTTAAATGCAATTATAGCTTCCCTTGTTGAAACCTATAAAAAGAGAAAGGAAAAATACCCTACAATTAAGCAAAACTTTTGATGAGTAGAGATTGCCATGAATAACGACAAAGCCCTTACATTGGAAGAGATGCTGAAAAACTACAGCCCTGAGCCATTGGAATATGACCCTGAAATCGACGGAGGAGATGAATTTTTAGTCCGCGAACAGCTTCTCAAGAAAAAAGAGGAGCTCAAAGACGTTGTAACCAAACTTAAAGAAAAACAGCGCGAAGCCAGAAAAGTGCGTCGTTAAGACCGCCTCGCTATAATCACCCAAAAACAATGATCGAGGTACTTTGAATGCTTCAAAACGCATTTGACGCTTTTAACAATGGGGACTACGCAAACGCCCTTGAACTTTTTGAAACACTTGCCTTGCAAAACAACCCTACTGCCCTCTCATCACTGGGATATATGCACCAAAAGGGCTTGGGAGTTGAGAGTTCACTGGAACGTGCCTATCATCTCTATTCCCAAGCCGCCGAACTGAACGAACCGACCGCACTCTACAATCTGGCTCTGATGTATGCTGATGGGGCTGTCGTCCCCCATGATCAGTTCAAATCGTACGAATTGATGCTCCGCGCCGCGATCTTGGAATTTCCACAGGCACAATATGAGACAGCTCTTGCATTGGAGCGGGGTTTGGGGTGTGTCCAAAATTTCTCCGAAGCGGCATTTTGGTACGAAGAATCAGCCAAACGGGGCAATGCCAACGCCTTTAACAACCTCGGCGTCCTCTACAAAGAGGGGCACGGCGTACCGCAAGACTACGCCAGAGCTTTTATCTGCTTCTCTCGCGCAGCAAATATGAACCTTGCAGAGGCTCAATTCAATCTCGGATTGATGTTTGATCAGGGATTGGGATGCGAAATGAACAACGATATGGCGCTGGAGTGGTGCCGCAAAGCGGCCTATAACGGTCACGAAAAAGCGAAAAGTATTATCAGGACTTTGCAAGAAGAGGGTAAAATTGTATTTTAACAAAGGAGCTTTATGTTTACGGGACTGATTCGGGAGATGGCACAGGTGAAAAGTTTCGGCAAAAATCGCCTATCCCTCAAAGCTGCCCACAAACCCAAACTCGGCGACTCCATCGCGATCAACGGCACGTGTCTATCGGTTGTGAGCATCGAAAGTGACGGTTTTTCCGTCGAACTCTCCCCTGAAACACTCAAGCATATCGCTACCGAAAAACTAAGCGGTTCCGTACACATCGAACCCGCTATGATGATGGGAGACCGCTTTGAGGGGCACATCGTCCAAGGACATATCGATACGATCGGTACCATCCGCTCCATCACTGATAACGGCAACAGCACTGATGTGATCGTCGAGGTCGATGCCGAATTTATCCCCCTCATCCCCCCGAAAGGCTCCATCACGATCGACGGTATTAGTCTCACCGTTAACGAGGTTATGGGGGATGCATTCCGCCTCACCATCATCCCCATCACGATGCGCGAAACCCTCTTCGGTACCTACAAAAAAGGGACACGGGTCAACATCGAAACCGACGTATTCGCCCGCTAT
>NZ_JAEMQA010000113.1 GCF_022759005.1 Sulfuricurvum sp.
TTACATTTAACGTTATAGGGATTAAACTATCTATATCAATCGACAATCAAGAGGGAACTATGTCTACAACGCCCATCCACCCCGGAGAAATACTCCAAGAAGAGTTCTTAGAACCCTATAGCCTCAGCCAAAACGCGTTAGCTAATGCTATCGGCGTATCCCCCCGCCGTGTTAATGAAATCGTCAATAAAAAGCGATCTATTACCGCCGATACGGCGCTACGCCTCTCGATCTATTTCGGTACGACTCCCGATTTCTGGCTCCATTTGCAATCCAAATACGATTTGGAAATGACCAAAGAGAGCGCATGGGATAAGATCCGTTCAGAAGTTAAAGGACGGGTGGCGTAGTTTGGCTAAGAAAAAGAAAAAAATGATCAAACTCAACCAACAGATTCGCCACTACTTCGGCGATGAAGGGTTCGATGAGGGGATAGAGCGCGTCCCCACCGATGTGCTCATCGCTTTGGCGCATACGCTCGGAATATTTAACGGAACCACCGACAAAGCAACCCTCATCAAAACATTCCGCCGTTTATGGTCGGAGGGGGAGAGCGACAATCGTGAAATGATCGTTGCGTTTTTCAAACACGAGGGGAAAATCTATCCCAATCCTAAACCGCGCGAAAAGCCGCATGAGCGGGAAGAGAAAATCGATGAGCTGTTAGAAGCGTTCGAGATCACTGACGCAGAACGGCGCGACCTGCATGCGGCGTTTATCGATACCCGTACCCGTAAAATCACCCCCGAAAAAATCGCCGCCAAAATTGAGCATATCCGCTATACCAAAAAACGTGAAATGCTCGAAAAAGCGTTAGAGGGGAAATTCGACTACGATGATACCTTGGAGTATTACGCTCCGATCACCTATAACGTAGGCGGTGAGAGCTTTACCAAAATCCATGTCCTCAAAACACCGCCCCTGAATGAAAAGCGGCTCCACCAAGAGGCGTTAGATATTTTAGTACCGGAAATCAATGCGCTAAAAACAGCACTAACACACCAAAAACAAGAACAAACCAATGCCTTTTTAAACAGTCTCAATCTGGACATGCATCGCTATCTTAGCCGCGAGCAGATTATTTCTTCCCTCAAAAGCGCACCTCCCTCAACCCAAACGTTTGGCATTCTCGCCACAGATGTTTTAGCGGATGTTTTGACTCATCATTTACACACTCCTATCACCTCCATCGGGAGTGATGATTTGATCATTGAAATCAAAAAATCGCTCAGCCTGCCGTATCGAGATGTACCGTTAGAATACACCCTAGCGCTTCATCTCGATGCCCGTGAACTCAGTCGCCAAATATGGGATGAAGAAGAGTTGAGCATCGCTACGATGATTGAAACACAAAGCAAGGACGATGAGAGAGCCTTTTTAAGTGAATTGGAACATCTGGTGGATGAGTGCCGCGAACGCTCCAAACTGCTGGAGATGGACAATATCTATCTCTACGGCATCATCTATGAGCTCCTGCTCCCCTATCTAACTCATACTCCTCACATCAGCGCCAAAACATCACGACGCGTTTTGTTTGCCTTCGATCAGCGCATAGCCGGAGAACTTCTCAAACGTCAGCGCCAAGCGCTGTTAGCCCGAACCGTACGCGATTTTAAAAACCTCTTCCCCCTCGCCCGTTCACTTCGCCGTCGTTTGATCTTTCACACCGGACCGACTAACAGCGGTAAAACCTACACCGCGTTCGAGCATCTCAAAAAAGCGGGGACGGGATACTATCTCGCACCTCTGCGGCTGTTAGCGTTAGAGGGGTATGAGACCCTTCGAGAACAGGGGGTCAGCGCATCGCTTATCACAGGAGAAGAACAGCTCCTCGATGAGGATGCCACCCACATCAGTTCCACCATCGAAATGCTCAGCTTCGAAAGCGAAGTGGACGTATGTGTCATTGATGAGGTGCAAATGATCGACGATCGCGATCGGGGATGGGCATGGGCGAACGCCATCATCGGCGCACCCGCGAAAACGGTGATTATGACAGGATCACCCAATGCCCGCGAAGCGATTATCGCGTTAGCCGAATATTTGGGCGAGCCGTTGGAGATTGTCGAATTTGAACGGAAAAATCCTCTTGAACTGCTCAAAACCGCTA
Organism: Sulfuricurvum sp.; assembly: GCF_022759005.1. GTDB lineage: Bacteria > Campylobacterota > Campylobacteria > Campylobacterales > Sulfurimonadaceae > Sulfuricurvum. Next base: position 2,111 of record NZ_JAEMQA010000113.1, read on the forward strand.
CACCGATCAATGCCATAGAGCCTAAAACCGCTGTGATCGCCTTTACCCGTTCCAATGCCCTTCGTCTTAAACAACAACTCTCCAAAACCTATCGAACCAGTGTCATCTATGGCAATCTCAGCCCCGAAGTACGCCGTGAAGAGGCGCGCCGCTTCCGCGAAGGGGAGACCGATATTCTCGTCGCGACCGATGCGATCAGTATGGGATTGAATCTCCCGATCAAAACGCTGCTTTTTTCGAAAGCCGATAAATTCGACGGTCAAAACCAGCGCAACCTCACCGCGACCGAAGTACGCCAAATCGCAGGGCGTGCGGGGCGCTACGGTCTGAGCGAAAAGGGGTATGTCGGTGCCCTCACTCCCGATGTATTACGCACCATTTCCTCCCTTTTTACCAAGAATATCGAACCTATCGCGTTACCCTTCAACGTCATGGCAAATTTTGATCATATTATGCTTGTCTCGAATATCTTGGAGGAAAAGTCTCTCTCCGCTATCGTCGATTTTTTCGTCCGCAATATGAAATTCGAAGGGCCGTTTCGTGCCGCGAATCTCGAATCGATGCAGGAAGCTTCGGCCATCGTCGATCGTTATGATCTGGACATGCGTACCAAATACACCCTCGCCACCGCACCGCTCTCCACCTCATCACCGCTCGTGATGGCGGCGTTCGAGCGCTATGTCAGAGCGCTGGAGCAGAAAAAACCGATCGCCTATATTCCGCCGCAACGGTTAGGAAACTACGCATTATCGATGGAGGAGCTTCAAGAGGCGGAGGATCGAATCAAAGAGATCAGCTTGTATCTGTGGCTCTCGTATCGTATGGCTGAATTTTTCGTCGATGCGGAGAAAGCAAGGATGTTTAGGGGAGAGCTGAACCGATTTATCGAGACTTCACTTCAACAAAGTCACTTCGTCCCTCGATGCAAAACCTGCGGGAAACCATTGGCTCCCAATGCCGAATTTGCGATCTGTCAAAGCTGTTTCAACAACCTCAACCGTGCCAAAGCACAACAATCGCGTGCAGCTGGGGGAGAGAAACGCTACCCTCCGAAACGGGAGCGGCGGTAATTTAGCGTAAGAGATCCGAATAATCGTATTCGGATGGATTCAAATAAATCTTCCCGCTGCGAACCATTAGACGGCTATCTTGATCCGCTAACGCTTCAAAACGGCTTTTGATCTTCTTTTTCTCTTTGTCACTGTAGCGTTTGAGCTTCAAAAACGATTTCAAGGAGACCCAATTATCGACCGACCCCTCTACAACATCCGCATTAATAGCATCCATCGCATTCGCCTCTTCCATCACCGTATCGGTATTCACATGGGAAAGAAACTTTGTCGCAACCACGTGCAACACACTTCGCAACTGTGCATCACGCTCTTTGTAAATCTGCTCTACCTTCACCCGCTCATCAATGAGCATCTGCTCACGCTGATCTCGTAAGCGTGTCGTCTCCTTCTCAAGACTATCCACTTTTTCCCGCAACCGTTCATTCTCTTGTTCGATGTATTGGGTATAACGGTTGTCGTTTGCGATGTTAGCCGAAGCAGCATTCCCTTTTGCCGACTCTACCGCTACGTATTTGACCCCATTATCCACGATACAATCCAAGCTGCCCCGTCGGATACGGTTATGAATCGCTTCTTTGGAGACATTAAAGTATTCCGCCGCATCGGCTATAGTCATCTTTTTCATGAATTTCCTTGCTTATGTAACATCTTGATAAATGCATTGACGATGTCCATATCCAAATGCTCAGACATCTGTTGTTTCATCAATAAAAGCGATTCGAAAGAGCTCATAGGATCTTTGTAAGAACGTTTGGTCGAAAGAGCATCAAAAACATCGCACACACCGATGATACGGGCAAAATAACTGATTTGCTCCCCTTTGAGATTATCAGGATAACCGCCCCCTTGTATCTTTTCATGGTGATGACGGATTCCGCTCAAAATCCGCTCATCATCAATTCCCAACTTGAGCGCAATTTCATGCCCAAATGCGGGATGACACTTCATGTGAGCAAACTCTTCATCGCTGAGTTTACCGTTTTTATTGATAATCTCATAATCGATTTTGCTCTTACCCAAATCATGTAGCACGGCAGCCATTCCCAAAACCTCTAAATCTCTCCCTTTTATCCCCAAAAAAACCCCTAAACTGAGGGTATAAATACTGACATTAAGTGAGTGGGTATGGGTGTAATAATCATGTGCCGTGATTTTCATCAACGATTCAACCGCACTGCCGTCATTGAGTATCATCTCAAGAGTAGCATGGACAATATCTTCAGCTTGTTTGACATTTTCAAGCGATTCGGGATTTTTGAACATGGCATCGATTGTCTCGGTTGCCCGTTCATACACAATCTTTGCTTTTTGATCGATAGGAATATCACTGTTTTTTGCGATGCTTTGAAGATGGCGAGCTACATACTCTCGATATAACACTTCATCTTCTTCGCTGATGTACAACCCTTCGATTTCTCGCAATTTGACTTTTGCCGTCCCATCAACCGCCGTATCGCTCTGTAAAAAAAGGCTCATCGCTGTTTTGGTTTCATTCGGTAAAAATAGATTAAATCCGATCTGAGACCCTTCGGTAATGAGCCTCTTATCAATTCGCTTGTATTTTTTAGCTTTCATTGCATCCGCTTTTATCGGAAATTATCAAACACGAGAGGCGCTTCCCACTCCATCGCTTTGATCGCGCCCATGATTTTTTGAAGTTCATCGATTTGTTTGGATTTTACGCGGATATGCTCCCCTTCGATTTGAGCCGTTGCTTTCGTTTTGAGATTTTTAATCTCCGCTACGATTTTTTTCGCCTCTTTCGCATCGATAGTATCTACGATTTTGTAAGTTGCTTTTCGTGTTCCGCCACTCGCATCTTCGGTTTTAAGTTCATTAAGCGCTTTGGATGAGAGCCCCCGTTTGATCAACTTGGCTACAACAATATCTTTGAGCGCATCGAGTTTGTTATCACTGGAAGCAAGAAGGATCAGCTGCTTCTCTTTTTCACGGTAGTTGATCTCATACGTAATCCCCTTGAAATCATAACGCCCGATTACCTCTTTTTCGGCTTGGGCGATCGCGTCTTTGAATGCCTGAAGATCAATTTTTGCGGAGATATCGAGAGAGTGTTCAGATGCCATATGTGTTTGTCCTATAAAATTTTATTTTATTGCACTTAGTATAACACATCCAAACCTTAATGTTTTAAAAATCCCATCCTCCCAAATCAAAGCCGCCCCCGAAATTCATTGTCGGATCGGGATATCCCATCATCACGCTTTTGGTTCGTAGCATCGTTATATCTTGTTTGGGAGCAATCCCCTGAGGGCAAACAGGAACGCACGCGCCGCAAAGGGTACAATCCCAAATCCCGTTGCTCTGAACTGCTGCCATTTTTGATTCGATACCCGACTCCCGCGGATCGTTGACATATCGCCATACCCGTGTTAGCGCAAAAGGACCGATAAAATCAGGGTTTGCAGTATAGACTGGGCAGGCACTAAAACACGACGCACAAAGAATACAATCACTCTGGGTCTCGATCCGCTCCATTGCCTCAGCACTTACACGTTCGTTCGAATTTTTTTCACTCCACGCTTCTCCCGCACGGTTAAACCGCTCGACCATAGAACCATCAACCACCAAATCCCGAATTACACGGGCGTTACGGATCGGTTCAACCACGTCCCCATCGCTGGGCTTGTATTCACACATCAGTTGCTCACGCCCGTTAACACGAACCGCACAGCTTCCGCACACGGCGCTACGACATCCATGCGAATAGGTGAGGGTTGGATCGATTTTGGTTTTGATGTGATTGAGAAGTGTTAAGAGTGTAACATTTTCTAACTCGACGTTATACGTTTGTGGAACTTCACCGCGCTGGATAATTATTTCCATCAATCACACCACTCTTTCTCATATTCTTCGTCATCATCGTCATATTCATCATCACGTTCACCCTGAGTCAGTCGAAGGGTGCGCTCATAGTTCGACAAGCTCACCACGAACGGTTGCTTCACTTTACAAAATCGGCACATAGTACTCCATCCTCTTTCCATGTAATTGTATGCGCACCGAACATCATATCATTTCGCTGCGGCGCATCGATGCGATAATGGGCTCCACGGCTCTCAACGCGGCTAATCGCGCTCACCACAATCATCTCCGCCAACTCGATCTTATTTCCAAATTCGATAAATTCGACCAGATTCGTATTGCACACTTTAGATTTGTCACGCGGTCCCATAAACGGCAACTCTTTTTGCATCTGACGAATTGCTCCCAAAACCGCTTTGAGCCCCATGTCATCGCGCACCAAACCGACATTGTTATAAAAGATATTCGCCAACATCTCCTGTTTTTGATAAAAATCGATCTGGTTGGTGAAGTACATCACCCCTCGGACAAAGTTGGTGTCTTTCGCTAACTGCAGGTTTGGTGTGTCAGGAACAGGATGTTTTAGCGCATACTTGAGCGCTTCTTCTCCGCAATGACGCCCGTATACAACGAGTTCGAGAAGTGAATTCCCGCCTAAACGGTTAGCTCCATGTGTTTTGTGGTTAGCGCACTCACCAACAGCAAACAGTCCCGAAATACTGCTCATGCACGTTTCATTCACTTCGATTCCCCCCATGCTGTAATGGGCAGCAGGTTTGATCGGGATAAGCTCATGCACAGGATCAACCCCTTCGTAAATTTGCGCTAACTTTCGTTCTTGCGGGAGTTCATGATCGATAAAGTTCTCTCCCAAATGACGTATATCGAGATAGACGGCACCGCTTTGAGCCATCTCATCGTGAATCGCCCGAGCTACCACATCACGCGGTGCCAGTTCGTCGGTAAAACGCTCTTTATTGGCATTAAGCAAATATCCCCCCGCACCACGTGCACTCTCGGAGATCAGGATTGATGAGTTTTTAAGTGCCGTAGGATGAAACTGGATAAACTCCATATCAGCGAGTTTTGCACCGGCGCGTACCGCTGCAGCAAGTCCATCCCCCGTTGCTTGTACGGAATTGGTGGAGTGTTTGCCATAAAGTGCCCCGTATCCACCGCTCGCCATAATCACCGCATCGGCACGGATCTCTTCAACCTCGCCCGTTTCAATGTGCAAGAATGTCGCCCCTAACACACGGTTAGTCGCTTCATCAACGATTAGGTTGAGCAAAAACCTCTCATTCTCAAATACAATACCGGCGCTCAAACACTGGTCATAGAGGGTATGCAAAAGCTTTAATCCCGTGTAATCCTGAGCATAACACGCGCGAGGTGCACTCGCTCCGCCCAAACGCCGACGGGCAATTTGCCCATTTTCGTCACGGCTGAACGGTAAGCCGATGCGGTTGCACCACTCTATCGCTTCCGGTGCTTTTTCACACATAAATGCGATCCGTTTTTCATCTCCCAGTCCTGCAGACGACCTAAGTGTGTCTTCTATGTGATCTGCGATACTGTCATCACCATCTAAAACGGCGTTCATACCGCCTTGTGCCATCGACGTTTGAGAACGTGTCGGGAGAGTTTTAGAGACGACAACTACCTCTGCTCCCGCTTCGTGCGCTGAAAGTGCGCTCACCAAACCTGCACCGCCGCTGCCGATAATCAATACTTTTGCCATTGTATGACTCCTTATTATCGCGATTGTACCCCATAGGGTGTTAGCGGTGACTCAAAAAACAACACTAATTTTTTCGCTACAATACACATCAAAAAAAGACAATGCAAACTTTATTCTCTATTATGGGTATCTACCTCTTTATCGCTGTCGGATATGGAGCCAAATGGACATTCAAAGAAAAGATCGATGATCGCACCATCACCTTGCTCAGCGTCTATTTTTTACAGATATTTCTCACCTTTTGGGGACTTCTCAAACGTCCCATCGATACCGAACTCCTCTTTGCTCCTGCGCTTTATTTGGGGATCTCCCTTTTAGCACTGCTACTAATGATCCCTTTGGCAAAAATCCTTTTTCACAACCCCAAAGAGCGCTCCATCGCCACAGTAGCCGCATTGATCGGTAATACAGGCAATTTGGGCATTCCTTTGGGCATTGCATTGTTCGGAGAGATGAGCGTCCCCTATCTCACCCTCATCAATCTCGTCAATGTTTTCGTCGTTTACACCATCGGAGTTTTTTATTATTCACGCGGAGAATTTAGTGTGCGCGACTCACTCATGAATATTCTCAAGCTTCCCGTACTCTGGGCGGCGATGATAGCGATTGCACTGAATCTTATCGGATATATTCCCAGCCCTTCTGTCGATAAAACACTCATGATGGGGGCGTATGCTTCGATGACCATGCAGTTGGTGCTGTTTGGGATTTATCTCTACGGAATCAAACT
>NZ_JAEMQA010000136.1 GCF_022759005.1 Sulfuricurvum sp.
GGGAGGATCGGTTTTTACGATTTACGGATCACTTAGCCCCTCGACCTTTTCGGCGGGGGGGATCATTTTAGCTTTGGGATTAATGGGAATGGCGTATTGGTATCATCACCTGATGAGTTTGAAGCGTTTTTTTATTCTCTCATTCGCAGCGGAAGCGGTGATGCTTTTGATGATTGGGTATTTTCTCCTTTTCCCCAAGTACCAAATCACGGCTTTAATCGTGTACGGAGCCTATCAGCTCTCATTTATTTTTGGCGGCTACTTGGTTCGAGCGGAGACCCATTTTGCGCGGAAAGCCCGTATCATGGGATGGATAGACATAGCAAAACAACAGGGATATCTAGGCGGGTTATTGGTCTCTTACGGATTTTACAAAGTGTTAGAAGCTAATAACATTGTTTGTCCTGCTGATCAGGTGTATTGGCTTCATACGGCTCTTTTCCCGATAGAACTCATTATCATTGTATTTCTTGTCCGCTCATTTGTCTCAGGAAAAGAGCAATGACCTATAACGATTGGTTTGAGGCTCATGCAGCCAAACACCGTGTTATTATGGATAAACTCTCCCATCTGCGCGATGACGAAGTGATCAAATATTTCCGCTTTGAAAATATGGTGATACACGAGAGCGATTTTTGCCCCCTTTATGCCGAGAATAAAAAATGCCATGATGTCGCCAAGCTGAATTGCTACCTTTGTGCTTGTCCCCATTTTCGCTTTAATGATGAGGGGATCGACAAGGTTAAGGACAAAACCCGCTATAGTTTGTGTTCCATCGATTCGAAGGATGGAGCGCGATATGAGAACGACAATGCAATTCATCAAAATTGTGCAGGGTGCACGGTTCCGCACGATGAAAAATTTATTGCCAAAGTCTTTGATTCTGATTGGTCCAGCATTATGAAAAAGTCTCCCCCGAAGAGGTGAAAACACACTTGTTGTATCGCTGTTTTTTTGGCAACGTTTTTAGGATAAAATTATAGAAAAAAATGGGGTGCTGATGCGATACGGATGCTTTGCGATGATGTATACGCTTTCGCTGATTGCTGCCCCGCTGCCGATTACGTTTGTCGGTAATGAAAAAATTGCATCTTCCGAGCTTTACGGTGTTTTAGGACTTCGCAAACCCTATGCCATCGAAGTGTGGGAAGATCAGCCTAGGATTGAACCGATTGCGCTCTCTCAAAGCGTATCGGCGCTCAACAGTTTTTACAGGTCCAAAGGATTTTATCACGCACGCGTTACCTCCGAGGTTAGTGAGGAAAAAATTGTTGTGACCATTGTGGAAAACAATCCTATTCTTGTCGGTGATATACAAATCAACAGCCCTTTGGATATTGCTTCGGCTATTTCACTCCATACCGAAGAGTTGTTTGATCAAGAGGCATTTTCGCAAACCAAATCATCGATCAAAAAACGCTATGCCGATGCGGGGTACTGTAACGCGAATTTCAATACCAAAGCGTGGGTCGACATAGAGACCGATCGTGCGTATCTGTTGTTCGAAGCTACGCCGGGAGAGCAGTGCCGATTTGGAAAAATCGCGGTTGAATCTACTCCGAATATCGACGGTAATCTCACTGCTTCGATGCTCCGATTTGAAGAGGGAGATCCCTATAGTGTCGAAGCGATCCGTCTAAGTTATGAAGCCTTGTATGCCCAAGAAGGGATCAGCCGTGTCGTCATCAATGATAACGAACGGATCGGGAACGAAGTTCCGATTTCGTTAATCATCGAAGAGACAGACCGTCCTATCCGATTTACTGCCGGTTTGGGATACAGCAGTGATCAGGGGATTGCAGCGCAAATGGGATTGAAACATCGCAATTTTTTGGGTGATCTGAAAACTCTCGGACTCGATTTTCGCTATTCGCAGATCAAACAAGAGGCGGTCGGAAGTTTCGGTTATCCTTTGCGAAATCGAGGACTTTTTGGGGTAGATCTAGGGTATAAAAACGAAATGTTTGACGGGTACAAAACGGAGAGTACTTACCAAAAATTGACTGCCAAGTATCAAGATACTCCAGCATCGGCGATGATGGGATTTTTGCTCGATCAGGTTAAAACGTATCAGAGTAACGATATCGAAGCATTTCCGAATTCGAAACTCTCAATCGTATCGCCGATCGGTGAGTTAAACTATGACACTCGTGATAAACGGCTCGAACCGACAAAAGGGTATTGGCTCAATGCAAACGTCATGGGATCGCTCTATACCCCTCAAGTATCGGATGCTACGTATTTCAAAACGCTCCTCTCGGCAGCGTACATTACGAGCATTGACGAACATGTATTCGGTGCAAAACTCAAATGGGGAACCCTGCGAATTTATGACGGAGAGGTTCCCTCATCGTACCGTTTTTATGCGGGAGGGATGAACTCCAACCGTGCCTACGCCTATCGCGATTTGGGACCTAAAAACAGTGATGGCAATCCGATCGGATTTTCATCGCTGATAGAAGGATCGCTTGAATACCGATTTCCGATTTATGAGGAGTTTCGAGGTGTTTTGTTCACCGATATGACCTATGCATCTGAAAAAATCATCCCCGATTATGCCAAAGATGGCTATTTAGGGGTTGGTGTAGGGCTTCGGTATGTAACCCCTATCGGACCGGTAGCCGTGGATTTTGGAATTGATCCTGAGGATACGGCCCAGTATGCTATCCATTTTCGGATCGGAGAGCTATTTTGAGCCCTATCCGATCTTTTCCGTGGAGACGATGGTTAAAACATCTGTTTGTTGTAGCCCACTTTCTTTTGTACAGCATCGTCATAACCGCGTCTGTGCTGATGTATATTGCGTTTCGACCGGACGGATTACAGATTATTAATAGCTATTTCTTGGAACCTATGGGGGTTCGATATGCCCATGCGGAAGGCTCTTTGTTGGAAGGCTTTACCCTTTATGATGTTCACACCGATAAGGCGGAGGCTAAAACCTTTCTCCTCAAATACAATCTAGTTCAAATGCTTCAGGGAGAGCATGCTGTCGAATCGGTAAAAATCGAGGGGTTGCGTATCCATTTGGACGATTTTTTGAGTGATAGCGGTTCTCTCTGGCCGTTTCCGACCTTTAAACTCAAAGAGGTCGATATCACTAATCTCCAGTTAATCGGCAGCTATCCGATAGAGCTTGATATCCATGCCAAAAACGGAACGTATGATGGGGATTGGCTCAATTTTGCGGTTTTAAACGCTACTCTAAAATCGCGCTATGCGAGTGCGGCGATTCGCGGGATAGTTCATAATAATGCGATTAGAGGGGTGGGGGATATATATCCAAATGCCGCAGAACTTGCACCTTATAGTGGTCGTTTTACGACGCTTCCGCGTAGCGTACGGGTCAAAATTTCCGAACTTTCCGATCGTAAAGCGCTGCTTCATACGACACTGGATCGTCTCATCTCCAAACAAGACGGATCGATTCATGCCGATGCAATCTCTTTGGATTTTACGTATGTCTATGACAACGATTATTTTGATATCAATGCGCTCTATCGTCTGGTGCGAGGCAATGATACGATCCAGACTACGCACCATCTTCGATACGCGGTAGAGGGGAAAACGACGAGTGAATTTGACGGGATCGTCACCTCTTCTGTCCCGCTTCCTTCTAACAAGCTGCACGGAGAATTTAGTGATGATGCGGATGGATTTAACGCTACACTGAGTCTTGATGGGAGTACCATGAAGATTGCGAGCAGAGATTATGAGCACTTCGGATGGAGCGTAAAAAGCACGCATCAAAATCTCTCGTTTGTCGCTTCACTGCCTCAGGTGATTCGAAACGGAGCACTTGATCTAAGCGGCGAGGGGACGTACGCATTGGGGGAGAACCTTTTGAGCGGTTCGATCCATACATCGCACGACCATTTTATGTTTGACGGGAAATTTTTGACACAAAATAACCACCGTACGCTGGAGGGAGAACTCACGCTCCCATCCGATGCGATGCTGTGGAAAAATTGGGCGCATAAGCCCCCAGAACACTTTAACCTCTCCATCAGCAACGCCGCCGATACCACTCATCTAAATCTCTCTGGCGAAGCATTGGCCTTCTCGGTGTCTGCACAAGGCGATCGCGTTAAAGGATCGGGAAATTATTTGGGAACATTTTTTGATCTAACAGGTTCGATCAGTGCGGCTCAAAGTCATTTGGAGATCACCTCGGTTACTCCGTCATTGTTTGCGACCCTTTCGCAGCTGGAGGCGATCAAATTGCAAAAAGGGGAGTATTACGACGCCGAAATACGGACAAAAACCGAAATCGATATGGGGAGTTCACTGGTGGTACAAAGCGATATCAAAATCCCTTGGTATGCGGCAGTTTTGGATTCGAAACGGGCATACGGCGGAACCGATGGGAGTGTGAAACTTGAATACCGTGACGGAAACATCCGGATTGAACGATACCGTTTCGAGATTGCGGATCACCCGATTTCTACCGATAAGACGTCGTATCTGCATATGGATGAAAACGGTGACGTGATTGTGGATGACTTTTGGGTATACGATACTTTGCATGTGAGCGGAATCGTCAAATCTGATCTCAGTTCCAATTTACGATTGCAGTCGGAACGTTTTAGCTACAGTGGACCCGAAGGAGATGCTCACGCATCGGCCGACATCCGTTTTATGCGGGATGATAAAGCCAATCAGAGTCTCTTTGGTACCCTCAACATTCTCGATGCTACGGTGACTTATCTGCCTCTTCAGGAGTTCAAAGTGATGGATGATGACATTATCATTATCCAAGATGTCCGTCCTCCGAGTGATGTGAAATTTTCGATCAATCTGCACATTATCGCCCGACAACCGATTCGCTTTAAAACCAAAGAACTCGATTTGGGTCTGATTCCTGATATAACGTTATGGAAAGAACCGACTGAGCCGATGCAAATCTTGGGGATGATGACAATCCCCTCAGGAAATGCTGTGAGTGCGGGTAAAAAATTTGATATCAAACACTCAGAAATCTATTTCGGAGGCGATATCCCTCTCAATCCGTATCTCGATATTACGATCGGACATGAGGTTGATTATAAAAAACTCTCGATATATGTGACGCATACCCTTGAATCTCCTATCTTTTTGTTCAGTTCGGATCCGGTAATGAGTCAAAACGATATTATGAGCTATCTTCTTTTCGGAGGTCCTGCTAACAGTATGGGGGGGACGGGAGATAAATCCACATCGACCGTTCGTGCGGATGCGACGAATTTTATGCTCGGGGCAGGGCTAAAAGGGTTGATCAACGGGGCGACAAAACTTCAAATCGATACGATGAATATTCTCACAACACAACAGGGGGGGATGGGATTTGAGGTGGGTGCCCGCTTGAATAAAGATTTACGGGTGTTGTACAAAAACGATACCGTTTCCAGCGTTCTTGTTCAGTATTCGGTGAATCGATGGTTGCGCTTAGATGCCGATATTCATGAGCTTGGGCAAGGGATTAATGCGATTTATATCAAAGATTTCCGTGATGTTCTCCCCCACAATCCACCTAAAAAGAGATAAATCTTTTCACCGTTCGTGGTGAGCTTGTCGAACCATGAACCCTTCGACAAGCTCAGGGTGAACGAGACAGGTATTGATATTCGTCAAGATTTATTTTTCATATCTCCTTTATACTGCTATCATTAAAAGTACAAAAGGAATCTTATGATTTTAGAATTTATGCGTGATGATCACCGAGCGTGTGATGATTTTTATGCAAAAGCGGAAAATGCACTGAGTGCAAAAGAGGTCGATAACGCAAAAGAGTTTTTTGAAACGTTTTATCGCGTAACCAATCACCATTTTGATATGGAAGAGCGTGAATTGTTTATTGCGTTTGAACAACGTACGGGGATGACGGGGGGACCGACACAGATGATGCGCTATGAGCACCAACAGCTTCGGTCGCTTTTGGAATCGATGAAATCAGCATTGAATGAAAACCGTCACAACGATTTTTTCGGCATCGGTGAATCGATGATGATCATGCTTCAACAACATAACATGAAAGAGGAACAGATGCTCTATCCGATGATGGATCGCGCATTGGAAGACTCAGCAGAGGGGATGATCCAAAAACTAAGAGAGATGGCCAAATGATCCTTCTCGATACGAGAGAATTGGATCATCCTATCCCCATGGAGATGGCGGTTAACGCCTTTAAAAAACTATCGGGAGATGAGGTGATTCAGATGATTCACCGCCGTGAGCCGATACCGCTGTTTGAGATCATTCTCAAAAACGGCGGTCGATTCCGCAGTATTCAGCTCGAAGAAAATCTTTGGCATATCTATATCACTCGGAGCAAAACGGTTGATTTGGAGGCGATCGATGTATAATGGACTCTCTTTTGAACAGGCACCTCCTATTTCGGCAGTGATGCGTTTTTTTCTCACCGTTCCGATATTTGGGATTATGCTCACTCTTCTTGTCGGGTTTCATCCCGATGAGATACTTATAGCATCTCATCCTCTCTCGTTGGCATCGATTCATGTCATGTTTTTAGGGGTCATTACCATGGCGATGTTCGGTGCGCTTTTTCAGATGCAAAGCGTTTTGGGAGGATGCTCTATTCCTAATGCTGCGGGGAATGCGTTTTTGATTCATCTTTTTCTGAGCATTGGAACCCTTTCTCTGGGGAGTGCATTTCTCTTTGTGTCCCCTCCGCTTTTTGTTGTGGCAGCGGTTTTTTTGGGTTCATCCATACTCTATACGGCAAAACTGATTCTTCCGCTTCTTTTTAGAGGATCATCCCATGACACCCTTAGGGGGATGAAAATTGCCCTGATATGTTTAGCTATCGTTGTTTTACTGGGAATCGTGATGGCAAGCGAATATGCCAACGAAACGTTTGGCTCATTGCATGAAGCCATTAGAACGATACACTACTCTTTTGGACTGATAGGCTGGATTGCGGTGCTGATTATCGCGGTAGCGTTTCAGGTCGTTGAGATGTTTTACGTTACTGCACCTTATAGCAGTTGGTGCAAGCGCTATGGATTGTTGATTATCGCGGTATCGCTTGGTTTAAAAGCATTTTGGACTTTATTATCACTCCCTTTTGTTTGGATGTTTGATGCACTGATAGGGGCGTTATTGATCGGCTTTATTGCTACGACGATGAAGCGGCTTTTAAACCGTAAACGGCGTGTGAGTGATGTGAGTATTTGGTTTTGGTTTTTTGGGATTGGATTGTTGTTTGTGTCTTTGAGTGCGTATACGATTTATTCTCTCAGCGGTATCGAATTGTTTCAGCCGATGGCGTTGGTCGCATTTGCCTTATTTGCCCTCTCCATTATATTGGGGATGATCGGTAAAATCGTCCCTTTCTTGATTTGGTTTCATCTCAATGCCGCTGGCTATATGGATACGCCGATCATGTCCAACATCATTACTCACACACGCGCCAAATTACTTTTTGTACTCTTTGTGTCAACAGCATTGTTTACCCTAGTGGGGTCACTCTATCATCCTTTTTTATCCATTGGTGCCATCATGGGATCGGCAATGTTTGCATTATTGTTGTATAACATTTTCACTGCTCTTGCACTCTACGCTCACACGGTGCGATTCGGGGTGCGATTCGATTGTGATACGGAAATTCGATAATTTTAGAGAGCTATTTTTTATCATCTTAACGCATAATTGGTCAATGACCAAAATGAATTGTTAAGACTCAAATAAGAAAAAATTAATATTCTCTGCTGTAATCTTCTCGTAACACTTAAAAAAAAGGTTATAAATGTTTTTTGGAAGCAGACAGCCCGTTGAGGAATTAGAACCGCTTCGTACACGAATAGCGGAGTTAGAAAAAAGTAACCAAACTTTGGAAAATGAACTGCATCAGCTGCGTCAGGAAAACGCTGAGTACAAGGCAAAATCAGCCATGTCAGAGCTGATCATCCATTTGACGGAAAACCTTACCAATGCGTGTCAAAACGATTTGTCACTGCTTCAAAAAGATTTGAGTGATAATGTCCATCAACTCGAAGAGATCGAAGCGCTCAATAAAAGCAATCGGGAAAATGCGATCGGGATCAATGATGACATCGGCGAGATCCTCGATATTCAACAGCAGCTTGTTAATAATATTACCGATAACTACGGTTCGGTAGGACAGCTCAATGACGGAGTCGGTTCGATCGGTCAAGTAATCGATTTGATCAAAGACATCTCTGATCAGACAAATCTTCTTGCGTTGAATGCGGCCATCGAAGCGGCACGCGCCGGAGAACACGGACGCGGGTTTGCCGTCGTTGCCGATGAGGTACGTAAACTAGCGGAACGTACCCAAAAAGCAACTGCTGAAGTGGCGATGAGCGTTCAAAGTCTCAAACAAAA
>NZ_JAEMQA010000005.1 GCF_022759005.1 Sulfuricurvum sp.
GGCGATGGCTGGTACGATACGGGAGATGTCGTCACCATCGATGAGGAAGGATTTGTCCGAATACTCGGACGGGTAAAACGGTTTGCCAAAATTGCCGGAGAGATGATCTCGCTCGAATCGGTCGAAAAACTCGCTCAGAGTGCTTCACCGTCATATTTTCATGCGGCATCTTCTCAAAGCGATGAAGCCAGAGGAGAAGCACTCGTCCTCTTTACCACCGATAAAAAGATGAAACGCGATACGTTGCAACAAGCCGCTCGTATTGGCGGGTATCCTGAGATCGCCATACCTCGCAAAATAATCTACGTTGAATCGATCCCTGTTCTTGGTACGGGGAAAATCGATTATGTCACCCTCAAATCGATGGCGGAAGATGCATGAGTACGCCCCTCTATCTTCTCAAAACCCGCCGTTTCGCTCCCCTTTTTGGAACCCAATTTTTAGGGGCATTTAACGACAATCTCTTTAAAAACACCCTTGCGGTATTACTCACGTTTCAAGCCTCGGAGTGGACATCGCTCTCCTCTGCACTCCTCGCTCCGCTGATCGGTGCCATTTTTATTCTCCCGTTTTTCCTGTTTTCGGGTATCGCCGGTGAAATAGCCGATATCTTCGATAAAGCACGGCTCGCTCGCATCGTCAAGGTCTGGGAAATCTTTTTGATGATCCTCGCCCTCATCGGATTTGCTATGCACTCGTTTGTCACGCTGATGATCGTTATCTTCGGTATGGGGATGCATTCCACCCTCTTTGGACCGATCAAATATTCCATTATTCCTCAACACATGGGCGAAAATGAGTTAGTCACCGCAAACGCTCTCGTCGAATCGGGAACCTTTGCCGCAATTTTGCTGGGAACCATCCTCGGCGGCACCCTCTCAGCAGTCGAAAACGGAGGTATCATCGCTGCAACAGCCTCCATCGTTATCGCCTTGATCGGATACGCCTTTAGCCGATATATTCCCGCTGCCCCTTCGTCTCACACATCAACCACGACAGTTTCATTGAATATTTTTACCCAGACATCGCAGGCAATCCGTCTCTCTTACCGTAATAAAATGGTATTCTTATCAATTCTCGCCATCTCGTGGTTTTGGCTCTATGGAGCACTTCTTTTGTCACAATTTCCCGCTTTCGTTCAATCGGTATTGATGGGAGATGAGAAGACGGTCACCCTATTATTGAGTCTCTTTACCCTCGGTATCGGTGCGGGTTCATTCCTGTGCGAACGGCTCAGCCACCATAGTCTGCGTATTTCGCTTGTGGTGATCGGAGCGATTGGGATGGGGCTATCAGGAATCGATTTCTCCCTTAGTGCAGCACACTTCACCGCATCGGGAACACTATATTCAAACCCGCAATTTTTCCATATCCTTTTGGATTTGACCCTCATCGGAATCTTCGGCGGACTCTACAGCGTCCCTTTGTATGCGTTGATGCAATCAAAAAGCGACGTCGTCTCCCGCTCCCGCATCATCGCCGCGAACAATATCCTCAATGCCCTCTTTATGGTATCGGGTGCTGTAGCGACGATGCTGATGCTGGGAAAAGGGTTTAGCATATCGACGATATTTTTGATGATTGCAATAGGGACACTGATGGTCGCGGGGGTAATTACGGTGGGTTTAAAAAAATATAGCATAAGGATCACAGAGTAATCTGTGTCCCAACACCCTCAGAGGTGAACATCTCAAGCAAAATCGCGTGTTCGATCCGTCCGTCGATAATGTGTGCTTTTGGCACCCCAGCATCGACCGCTTCGAGGCATGAATCGACTTTCGGCACCATCCCGCCGCTAATCGTCCCATCGGCTTTGAGTGCTTCGATCTGCGCTTCGTTGAGCGTTGAAAACAGCTCTTTGTCTTTATTGAGAACGCCCGGAGTGTCGGTCATGAAAATCACTTTGCACGCACCGATAGCCGCCGCAACCGCCGATGCGGCAAGGTCGGCATTGATGTTGTATCCCGGATGCCCCACAATCGGATCGGAACCGATCGGAGCGATGACTGGGACAAAACCTTCGCGTAAGAGGTTGTGGATTACGTCTGCATTGACACTCTCCACCCGCCCCGTCAGACCGAATTTTTCCTCGTCTTTGGGTTTGGCACGCAAGAAATGGGCATCTTTTCCGCTAATACCGATCGCTTTGGCACCATAGGAGTTGAGTAATGAGGTGATCTCTTTGTTGATCTCTCCGCTGAGTACCATCTCGACAATCCGCATCACTTCAGGCGTGCTGACCCGTTCGCCGTCGATAAACTCGGTCGGGATTTTCAGATTACTGAGAAGCTCAGAAATACGACTTCCTCCGCCGTGTACAATAACGATTTTGACCCCGACAAGATAAAGCAGTACGATGTCTTGGGCGAATTTGGCTTTCAGCTCATCTGATGTCTGTGCCGACCCGCCGTATTTAATAACAACGATTTCATCCCGAAACTCTTTAATGAACGGCATCGCGTCCATCAACGTTTTGACGGTATCAATCTTTTTTTGCATGAACATATTCCTTTACTATACTAATCAAGGTTTCATCTAACGCCACGGAAAGATCCAAAAGAGATAGGTTGAGTTTAAACATTGACATTTTAACGAAGTCTTTTGAAGTTACCAAGAGGCTGGTAGCATTGTACTGTTTGATGATACTCTCTAGCTCCCCTTGGGTAAAAAAATGGTGATCTTCGAAATAGACTTTTTCTATCCCCTCAGGCAAATACGGATCGAGCCGTTCAGGACGGGCGATTGCCGTCACCAGTACCATTTTTTCGGTCGGGTTTTTGATACTGACCGAGCGTTGAAACGCAACCCTCTCCATCAATACGATCGCTTTTTTCCCAAACCATAGCCTCTCTCGATAAGCACCCGATGGAAGACAAAACGGATTTTGCGTTGGTACGGCAATCACCAAATCAAGTTTTTCGATCGAGTGTTTTCCATAGCCATCATCGAGCAAGACAACGTCGCACCCCATCGCCTTGGCTTCGGCTATCCCTCTCTCTCGGATTTCGCTTACGATAACGGTCGCGGAAGGGAGAGATTCGGCATAAAGCATCGCTTCATCGCCGCTTCGGATGACATCACAGAGGATCGTCGTTTCGTCTTTGACAACTACCATCCCTTTACTTTTTCGCCCATAACCGCGCAAGACGATAGCGGGTTTGTCAAAATGGCGTGCCAACTCGATGACAACAGGCGTTTTCCCCGTCCCGCCGACGGTGAGGTTACCGACACTGACGACCGGTATTCCCTGCGATTTTGGAGAACTGCGAAGATAGCGGATGTACGCCAGCAGGCAATACAGCCAGCTAAGTGGCAAAAGCAGTAGTGAGAGAATTTTTTGGCTCAACGAGGGGTTATACAGATACCTCTCGCCCCATTGAACAAACCAACGTTTCAAACCCGAGTAGAGGCTACATCCAAAATTGCGTCACAGATTTCATCCACCTGATCATCACTCAAAGCGGCATAATTAGGGATGGAGAGAACCTGCTGATAATTGCGAAGCGCGACCGGAAAATCATTGACACGCAATGAATACTTCGT
This sequence comes from Sulfuricurvum sp., assembly GCF_022759005.1. Lineage (GTDB taxonomy): Bacteria > Campylobacterota > Campylobacteria > Campylobacterales > Sulfurimonadaceae > Sulfuricurvum. Next base: position 3,544 of record NZ_JAEMQA010000005.1, read on the forward strand.
TTTATAGTAGCTAAGCAAATGGAGCGGAATATAATGCAACCCGCACTCAATACCGCGAGCGGCAAGTTCGCGTGCAAACGAGTCTCGGTTTTTGTCGATTTTGATGATATAGAGCGAAAACGGATGTTCGTCGTTAGCAATCGGTGTTTGAATATGCGGAGCATCGGCTAAACGCTCATTGTAAATCTCCGCAATCTCACGTTGGCGTTCAATAATCTCATCTTGCTTTTCGAGCTGAACCAAAATGGTTGCGGCATCGAGCGGACTCATCATGTACTGGCTTCCAATATCGGTGACGTCGTAGATATATCCCAATCCGTCATCATCGGTCACCATCGCATGATTGCGAAGCGACCTAGCCCGTTCCATAATCTCCTCATCATCACAGACGAGCATACCGCCGTTGCAGACGTTTCGACGCAAATGGGGGCTAAAATCGAAACAGGTGATATCCGCACCCGTAGAGCCGATTCTTTGTCCGTTGTAAGTCGCACCCAACGCATCCGAAGCATCTTCGATGATTTTGACTTCATACTCTTTTGCCATAGCATACAAACGATCCAAATCGATGCATTGACCCGCCACGTGAGAGACGATCACCGCTTTGAGCTTTTTGGATTTGTTTTCCGCCAAATAGGCTCCGAGTTTGTCCAAATCAATCGTAAACGTATCGGGATTGATATCGATAAAAATCGGTTCGGCGTCGAAATGACGTACGACTTCAGGGACTGAAGGATACGCATTGATCGAACAAAGAACTTTGTCTCCCCGCTTGAGATCAATCGCAAGCATCGCCAAATGCAATGCCGCCGTTCCGTGCGATGTCGCCAGCGCATATCCGGCACCCGTATACGATTCAAACGCCGCTTCCAAATCTTCAATAATATTTGGGGCTTCTCCGTCAAGTACTTCGTCTATTTTTTCGCGTTCATCTCCGCCAACTTCTACACGGTAAAATGGGATATTCATATCTGCTTCCTTTTTCATAGGGTAATATCTCTAGGATAATTGAAATCATGATTAAGCGTTCGCGAGGTTAATTTCGCAATGATCGGCATACGCCGTTTAAATTGATTCTGATAAATTCTCTTTATTATCATACCGACTAATTCAGGATTTTCACCCTCCGCAATCATCTCCTCTTGCGTATGACGCTCTTCAACGTAGCGTTTTAATGCACGATCCAAATCGCTGTAGGGATAGCCGATTTCATTCTCGTCGCTTTGACCTTCCCATAAATCTGCCGAAGGGGGTTTGGAGATGATCGACTCCGGAACCCCTAAATAGCGGGCTAATTCGAATACTTCCGTTTTGTACAGATCTCCGATCGGATTCAATGCACTGGCCAAATCACCATGGAGTGTCCCGTATCCGAGCATCAGTTCGCTTTTGTTGCTGGTTCCCAAAACCAACGCCCCCTCGCGCGCTGAAATATCGAATAGTGTTACCATCCGTAACCGTGCAGAGAGATTTCCTACCCGAAGCGGCGACATATCGGGGGTCTCATAGGCACGAAGCATCGGTTCGATGCTTTTGATCTCTGAGCGAAGCGAAAAAACGTTACATAATTCATCCGCATCATCTAACGAACTCTGCGATGAATAGTGGGAGGGCATCTTGACGCAGAGCAGATCATCTCCGAACGCACGATGCGCCAATACGGCGACCACCGCCGAATCGATCCCTCCGCTTAATCCGACCACTACTTTTTTCAGTCCCGTTTTACGAACTTCCTGACTCAGGAATTCGATCAAATAACGGCTGATGAGTTCGTATTTACTCACTAAGCGACCTTATCATTGTATTAAAGTTTTGTATTATAACTCATTTTTGTTGCCGAATATGTCAACACCGGTTTAATGAGATCTTAGCCAGCTCATTATGGTCAAACCCTGCCCGTTTTCGGGCATCGCAGTTGACATCGACTTTGCGGGGAAAACTGTTCGGATAGTGCTTCTCGATAATCTCAAAATAACTTAAAAGCTCTTTGTTTTCCTGCTTGCAGGCATATTCGAACCAAACATCCCCTTTGCGGACATGATCCACCTCTTCTTCGAGTATCACATGCAGTGCGGCGATAATCTTTTGAATTATCGGATCGTTTTGGAACGGTTCTAATTTACGCAATATCAGCGGGGTCGCATCAAGACCGTTGGCTTCGAGATAGCGCGGGACGACCGCCATCCGCTCATACAAATCGAGGGTGCGCTGCGAAGCTTCAAACAGCGCATCATGGACAGGAAACGCCCCGTAATAGCTCCCTAGCTCTTCGAGCAGCGTAACGATCATCTCGAAATGGCGAACCTCATCATCGGCGACAACAAGCCAATCCTCTTCAAACGCTTCACCCAATCCGCGAAAACGATACACTGCATCCAAAGCCAAATCGATTGCGCTGTATTCAATATGGGCAATCGCGTGCAGCAATAAAATCTGTCCGTGAGGCGTATAGAGTTTTGTCCGTCTTGGGACATCCTGAGGATCAATGACCTTGCAATACCCGTGATACGAAGGGGTGGCAAAAATGATCGGTATCGAGGTTACATCACGTGAAATTTCGCCGCGACGGTACGCATCGTAAAATTCTCTGAAAAGTCTGATCTTCTCTTTCGGTTCAGAGATCGTTAAAAGGGTTTCTAAAGTGCTGTAGAGTTCCATAAGTGCCATTATATCGTGTCTGTATCGTTATCTTTGCTATACTCTCCTTATGAAATCATCCGACAAAGCATACACTCTCTACATCCTCCAATGCAGCGACAATACCTACTATACAGGGATAGCCGTCGATGTCGAAAAACGTCTCATAGAGCACAATACCTCCGACAAAGGGGCAAAATACACCCGATCACGCCGTCCCGTCACTCTCATGTACCGTGAAACCTATAGCGATAAAAGCAGTGCGTTGAAGCGGGAACTCGCAATCAAAAAAATGAAGCGATCGGCGAAGGAGGCTCTATGGAGTTGTGGATAAAAATCGCCGTTATTTTGCTGATCGCATTCTTCGTCTACCGAGAGATTCTCAAATCGGCACAAAAACCCTCGATCCAAACCTCCAAAGCAAGCTTTATGAGCCTTGTGGGCGTCGGTGGAGTCGTTGGAGTATTCACCTACGTCGGAATGTCGATGACATGGGTCGAAACCCGCGATCTGCGCCCATATCATCCTGAAAACTCTTCACAATTTGTGAGCCTCCATGACCGAGGAGTTATCGAACTCAACGGAATGGTGATCAAAACCAATCTGGCACATAAAGGGGAACTCGCCCCCCTCGCTGAGAAGCTTACCCAAGGGTGCAACGGGGATGACGGATGCGAAGCCCAAAAGCTTTTCGACTACGTCACCGCGATCCCTTACCGCACCGACTACACGAGCCGAAATGCACTCACCGTCGTCAAAAGCAACTGGGGGGACTGTGACGATAAATCAAACCTCTTTGCTTCCTTGCTGAATGAGCGGGGGATCGATTACCGTTTCGTCTATGTCCCCCACCATGTTTTCGTCGCCGTTCATATCAACGACACCCGCAATGTGCCGTTTCTAAATGCCAAACTCACGATGGAGGGGAAAGATTTCTATTATGCCGAGACGACGGCAAGCGGAGCGAAGATCGGAGAGTTTAACGGGCAGTTTCCCTACAGTTTCGAGGGGATATACGATATGAACAAAAACAAGCCCGAAGAGCTATCCAACGTCAAGTTTTCGATCGGGTAAAGTGCGAATTTCCTATTTATGCTACAATCCGACTAAAAAAGAGTATCTTTATGGAAATCCTCAAACGCCCGATGGGCGATTATCAAACCAACTGCTACATCGTAAAAATTGACGACAAAGAGATCATCATCGATCCGGGGATGGGGGCAACCGAATGGGTGATAGCAAATGTCAAAAACCCGATCGCTATCCTCAATACCCACGGCCATTTCGACCACGTCTGGAGCAACAGCGAATTGCAAGAGAAACTAAAAATCCCCCTCTACTCTCCCAAAGGGGACATGATGCTACTGCAAAACAGCACATGGATGCCAGAGCTTCCTCCCTCCACACCGGACATCGCGGTGGATGGTGATCAGATATTCAATATAGAGGGTATCGAGGTGAAATTTCACCATTTCCCTGGGCATTGTCCGGGATGTTCGATGATCGAGATCGGCGATGCGATATTCAGCGGAGATTTTTTATTTGAAGGTTCTATCGGGCGATGGGATTTTCCGTATTCTGATGCGGAATCAATGCGGGAAAGTTTACAAAAATTTGCAGGATGGAGTATCGATAAACCGCTCTATCCTGGGCATGGGAATCCTACGTCGGTCAAAGCCGAACAGCGAAATATCGATTATTGGTTGAGAATCGTTTAATTCTCAAGATTTTTCAAAAGATCCAAACGCAAGACATGGCGTTCGGTAATGACGGTTTTAAACTCCCCTTCGAACACTTTGATGTCGTGGACGAAGCCGCGTACCGTGACATTGCGTTTACGCCCCTCTTTTTGGTGTTCTGTGGCTTCAAAACTGACCATATCCCCTACTCTCACAGGAGCCAAAAAGAGACAATTTGATGACGCCAAAACGACATTGGGTTCATTCACGGCGACCATCGCGGCGAAATCGGCGGCACTGAAAATAAATCCTCCATGTACCAATCCCAACTCATCCACACGCATCACCTCATTCGTCTCA
>NZ_JAEMQA010000044.1 GCF_022759005.1 Sulfuricurvum sp.
ATCGAACATTTGAAAGCCTTTAAGAACTATATCGATAATAATCAACATATTATGATTAAAGCACCCAGACGGTTTGGTAAAACGTCACTGGTTGTTCAACTCTTTTCTCTCCACAAGTACAAAACAATCTACGTCGATATCAAAAGAGCAACTACATTGCAAGCCCTCTCGGAACAGATTATTGATGAGGCGTATGCACTCGCGGGATACAGTGGAATTATCCAAAAGACCAAAGAGTCTATTACTACAGTGTTAAAACAGCTTCGGGCATCGGTTAAAATCGATATCAGCATCCTTGAGGTGACGATAGAGACATTGGAAAAAAATGAGAAAAATCAGATCGATGAAGTTGAGTTTTTTTTATACGCGCTCGATTTGGTTGAAAAGATAGGGGGAGAACAGGGGATCAATATAAAATTTGCCATGGATGAGTTCCAAGATATTTTAGGGATTGCCAATTCTAAAATTCTCGATCAGATGCGCTCCGTAATTCAACACCATCAGAGCGTTACCTATATTTTTCTAGGTAGTATTGAGAACATCATGAATAAAATCTTCTCCAGTAAAACATCGGCTTTTTTCCATTTTGCACGAATAATTGATTTGGGCGGACTTGATGTAGATGAACTTAGCGCCTATACTAAAAAGTTTTTTACCCAACATGGTATACAGTTTGATGATTCACTCGATATTCTCATCGGTTATTTAGAAGGTCATCCCTACTATTCCATAAAAGCATTGCAAACGCTCTACTATAAAACGCTCGATAGCACCTCAAAAGCAATCACGGCAGAAGATTGTATTAATGCGCTTCGCATATCTGTTTATGAGGCTAAATCGTATATTGAAGAGGTAATCGAAAAGATCAAGTCTAAAAAACATCATCATGCGATTATTTGGGGATTGGCGAATGGTGTTAAGATCAAAAATGTTGACAGCCCAACGCTCTATAAAACCTATAAATCACTTGAAGAGATGGGATATATAAAAAAGCAAGATCGGGGAGAATATCGTATAACCGATATCTTTTTGAAACTGCTTTTGCAACAAAACAGCGATACCGCATTGACGTTAGAAAATGAGATTAACTTTGTTGGGCTGGCACTCTAAGAAGTGCCAAGGTCAAATACTATTTCTTGTCCATTGCCTCTTTGGCTCCCTTAATCGCCCCTTGCATCGTCGATTTGGCGACACTCCATGCGCGTACGCCGATCGCTTTGGCCTCTTGAGCCGATTTCGATTTGAGCAATTTATTACCCCGTTCACTGACCCCTTTTTTGATTTTTGCAAGGCGTGCACGGAGGAGTTCAACGGTCTCTTTTGAGAGGTGTTTGAGTTCATCTGAACCCGAAGAGAGCTCATGATTGAGTGCTTCGAGTTTTCGGATCAGAATCGGATCGTTATGGGCGTGGAGACCGTGAATGATTTGGGCATAGAGGGTATCGACGTTATCGAGTTCCACTTCGATGGTTTTGTATTCGTCACGGTAGAGAGCTTTGACCTCTTCGGGAACATAGAGGAGATACTGGTGAAATTTTTCGATGGAACGAAGAAGAGCATTGTGAATACCGTGCAAGGTTGCCCGTAGAATGGTCTCTGCCTGATTCGGTGTTGCTTCGGCGATATTGAGGGCATTTTGGAGAATACTGGCAAGTATTCGTCGGATACGGGTCGCATTGAGAACATTGGCGTTCAATGAGGTGAACGTAATCTCTTTGATGATCTCTTGAAGCGTCTCTTCGGTATCAGAGCCTTTTTCGAGGGTCGTAATAATTGCACTCTCGGTAATCTCTTCGAGAATTTCGAGCAGATCGATCGATTGCAGTTTTACGTTATGAAGTTTTTGCAGCGTTTCGTCGTTTCCGGAGAGGTGTTTTTCAAGGATGTTGTAGAGGGTATATTTGAGATGCTGCAACTCTTCACTTTTGCGGGCAATCTGACGTTCAATACGCTCTTTTTGCACCATCAAATCTTCGAGTTCACCATAGAGAGCATGCCCCTCTTCTTCGATCATCGCACCGGTAAAAATACGAAGTTCCTGAAGAGAAAGGGCATGGGCAGAGGTAGCCCATTCTGTCTCTAAGGCGCTTATCATATCGGAAACTTTCTCCTCGATGTCGTTTGCGCTTAGTGTGCGATATCGGGTTTTCATGTCCCGTTTGAATGTTTCTAAATTCATATTGACTCCTTATAACACCATTTTGATGTGTGGATGCGCTTTGAGCGTTTCGTAAAAATAGGTTCGTTCATCTTCGTTGTGGACGAGCAGTTCGAGATTCATACTGATGTATTTTCCACCCTTGCTGACATTGGAAGGATTGAGCGAATAGGCTCGTTCCCCGATAATCTCCATCGCCGCGATTTCGATACCGGCTCGTTCATAAGCGACGACTTTGTAGCACCAATTGCACGGGTATTCAAGCTCAAGCTTTTGAGTTGTTTCGTTGATAATCACCACTTTTGCCTCCTGATTTGGTTTCGAGTTGGATCGGACCGATCACCATCGATTTATCGATTGCTTTGAGCATATCGTAGATCGTCAGTAAGCCGATGCTCGTTCCTGTCAATGCCTCCATTTCAACGCCCGTTTGTCCGCTGAGTTTTGCGGTAACGGTGAGGCGAAATCCTGGCAATTCCGGAAGCTCTTCAATGTCACAGTGGACACCGCTGAGATTAAGCGGATGACACATCGGGATGAGGTCGGAGGTCTTTTTGGTTCCCATGATTGCAGCAACGACGGCAGTCTGAAGCACGGGACCTTTTTTTGCCGTTTGGTTGATGACGGCATCGAATGCGGAGCGGCTCATCGTTATAAGTCCGCTGGCGACTGCAACCCGGGCGGTAGTGTTTTTGTCCGAGACATCGACCATTTTCGGACGGTCACGCTCATCAAGATGGGTTAGATTCATAATGGGCTCTTTCATTATTCTTTGTATTATTATAGCTTAGAGTTGTTAATCGAGTATTGATTAAAAAATGAACATCCTATGGTTTAGATTTCGGTTATAGTTTTAGCATGAGTTTTTGGTAATGTTTAACGATGACATGTAATTCCTAAAGTCTCATACCTCCTTCAAAGCATAGGATTGCTCCTGCGATTCAAGAGCAATCCTGATTTATACCGATACAAAAATAATAAAAAAGGGGACACAATGCAAAATTTAGTACGAAGCTACGCCGCAAATGCCCCGTTAATTGAAAAGTTTATAATCACTTCTTTGGGAAGAGTCAGTTTAAAAACCTTTAACGTGCAACTTGCGGAGCGACTGTATAAAACATTTCCGAGCTTGGAATTGATCTATCAATGCGATGAGGGATTTGTTCAAAACTCTCCGAACATTTATTCGGATCACGAAGAGACCCACCATATCGGAGCGGATCGTGCCTATTTGGTCGATGAGAGCGCGCTTGAAAAAGGGTATCACGTCAGTGAGCCCTATATCTCGACGGCAACCGGACATCTGTGCATTACCGTGATTTATGCGGTACCGTGCGGATATCTGTTTTTGGACTTTCGGGTTCGCAGCTTGTTGGAACGGTTTGATCTGATTGAGAAAAATGATATCTTCAAGCGGATGAACCGCTCATCCTATTCTGTTATCGGCGGGGGGCTGCTCTTTTTCGGCGTATTTGTTGTTTTATACGGGTTTTATACCTTTGCGGGGTATTTGCTGGCAGCGGAGCCGCTGAATATCGATGCGGTTTTCAAACCGATCATCGCACTGACGTTGGGATTGGCGGTTTATGATTTGGGTAAAACAATTTTTGAGCAAGAGGTATTGCCGAAAACACAGCATGTGAGCGAGACGTTTAATGCCAAAACGCTCCTCAATTTTTCGGTATCGATTATCATCGCATTGCTGATTGAGGCGTTGTTGGTGGTCTTTAAAATCTCGATCCACAATTACAAAGATTTGCCGTATGCGTCGACACTCATTGCAGCATTGGCATTTTTGCTGCTGGTTTTTGCCGTCTTTATTTATTTGGTGCGCAAAAGCGAGAAAGAGCCTCTTGATACTCGTGTGGATGGTTGAGATTGGCAAACGCTTCTTCGTCGGAAAAATCGACGTATCGTATTTGGCGTGAACTCAGCAGTTTGCCCAAACGGTGATCTCCCTCGCGGAGCATCCGTTCAAATTCACCCAGCAGTGATCGGTGATAGATACCGCAAAGAGGGTGCAAACCTGTCGGGGTACGAGCGATCACCGCATCCATACCCTCATGGTCTGCTTCGATCAATACTCTAAACTCTCTCTCCCCGACAAACGGTGTATCGACACTCAGTACCATAACACGATCATTCTCCAACGCATGAAACATACTGACAAAACCTGCAGTGGGTGCATAATCAACCTCTATCGGATCGAGGATAAAATGTGCTTGAAACGAAAATTTATCGGCAGTTTTGGTAGAGATAGCGACATGCTTGAAGAGTTTGGTGAGGCGATCGTATTGGAATTCGGCAAGTGAGGAGAACCCTCCGAAAGAGAGAAGCGATTTGTCTTGTCCCATTCGAGAACTTTTTCCCCCGGCAAAGAGGACACAGGGGAGTGAAAACATTATTTGCTCATTGCCGTAGAGAGGATTTTATCCATCGCAGGGGTTGCTCCGCTTTGGAGATATTCCAGTACCATAGGGGTAAATTTGGTAATCATAGAGGCATCCATCCCTAAAAAAGAGAACTGGGAGGGTAAATTGCCCATCGCCAGCAAACCGGCAGGTGCGGCGCCCAAAAGGGCTCCTGTTTGCGGTACTTGTTTGGTCAATGCACTAAAATCGGCAGGTTTCATGTTGTTTTTGGCATTATTAATAATCGCCGCCGTCCCTCCGAGCGCTTGGGTTGGGGTAACTCCCAACGAGGTTGTGAGATTTTTGATGAGCGGATTAGAGGTCAAAGACTGATCCAGAGCAGGTGAAGCACTTTGAGCCGCAGGGGTGAGAGTTTGAACAACCGATCCAAAATCAAAGGCATGGGCATTGGAAGCCAAAACAAATAGAGCGGCAAGGGTTAGGGAACGCATGAGGTATCCTCCGAGAAAATTTGAGTTATTATAACCGATAAAGTGTATTTGAAATGTGTGCGAATGTGGAAAATCCCCAAGTGGGGATTATAAAATGGTTGAAGGATCGGTAATGACACCCGTGATGGCAGATGCCGCCGCAACGGCGGAGTTGGCGAGGTAGACTTTGGAACTCCGCGCTCCCATTCGTCCGACGAAGTTACGATTGGTGGTAGCGATGGCGACTTCGTTATCCCCTAAGATCCCCATATAACCGCCTAAACATGCACCGCATGTTGGGTTGGAGACAACACCGCCCGCATCAACGATGATATCGATATAACCTGCTTTGGTCGCTTCGCGAAGGATACGTTGTGTCCCCGGCGTGACGATCAGACGGACATCCGGATGAACCCGTTTGCCTTTGAGGATCTCTGCGGCGATTTTCAAATCACTCAACCGTCCGTTTGTGCAGCTACCGATAAATGCCTGATCGACTTTGATATTGTCGCTGACCGCTTGGCTGAGGCTGTGTCCGTTGGATGGCAAGAATGGATAGGCTATAACCGGTTCAAGTTTACCTACATCAATTTCGAGTACCTGAACATAGGTCGCATCCTCATCGGAGTAGTGGATCTTCGGTTCACGCGCCAGAGGCTTGTCAGCGAGGAACTCAGCGGTGATTTCATCGTACGCGACAATACCGCTTTTGGCACCCGCTTCGATCGCCATGTTACACATGGAGAAACGATCATCCATACTGAAATACTGGATGGAATCCCCGACAAATTCGAGGGTGCGGTAGAGTGCACCATCAACGCCGATCATGCGAATTACTTCGAGGATGACATCTTTTCCGGTTGTATATTTACCGGGTTTTCCAGTGAGGACGACTTTGATTGATTCTGGCACTTTGAACCAGTTGCCTCCTGTAACCATTGCAAATGCCAAATCGGTCGATCCCATCCCTGTAGAGAATGCGCCGAGTGCTCCGTGAGTACAGGTATGCGAATCGGCACCGATGATGACATCACCCGGCACGACAAGCCCTTTTTCAGGGAGCAATGCATGTTCGATCCCCATATCTTTTTCGTCAAAGAAGTTTTTCATGGCATGTTTTTTTGCGAAATCACGGCTTACGCGCGCTTGGTTAGCTGAAGCTATATCTTTGGCAGGGATGAAGTGATCGAGGACGATGGAAAAGCCGTCCGGATTTGCCAGAGCGGTTGCTCCGGAATCTTCGAATGCTTTGATCGAGATTGGGGTAGTAATATCATTTCCGATAACCATATCGATTGGTGAACGGACAATTTCACCCGCGTATACAGGATGTCCGACATGTTCGGAGAATATTTTTTCGGTTATAGTCTGACCCATAATAAATACCTTTGAAAGGGGCTAAATAATAAAGGCGATTATACCATAGCAAGCCTTTACGACTCGTGAATATCTTTGAACTTTTCGCGGATACTCAGGAATTTTGTGTTAAGCAATCAATGAGATAGTTTAAGCTTTATTTGATAAATCTTATGGGGTATAATTTCACCAAAAAAAGAGGCACTATGATCACCATCTGGCATAATCCAAAATGTTCCAAATCACGGGAAGCTCTGAGTATCCTTGAGCAAAAAGGGGTGAAATCGGAGGTATTCAAATATCTCGATACTCCCCCATCGCGCGATGAGATCGTTAGCGTTCTCCAAAAACTGGGAATTTCGGCACGGGCGTTGATGCGAACCAAAGAGAATCTGTATAAAGAGTTAGGATTGGCACAGGTAAGCGATGAAGCGAAACTCATCGATGCGCTTGCAGAATATCCAAAGCTGATCGAGCGTCCGATCGTGATTGAGGGGAATCGAGCCGTTATCGGTCGTCCCGTTGAAAAAGTGATCGAGTTTTTAGGTTAAGCGACGCTTCATTCGTGATCTTTTGCGATGCATGATGGGGTGAGAAGCTCAGGACGATACTCGAAATGCATCGTATCGTAGTGGTACCAGCGCCCTCCCCAAATCCAGCCGTGTTTTTCAAATATTCGCACGATAGAGAGGGGCATTGTGTTGCGATAGCCGATATGTGCCGTCTCAGAGGGGGCTTCATCTTTCCAATATTGGGTTTTCATCGGGGCGAGATCGATTGCAATCCCGAAGCTGTGCATGGAGAGGCGGTCGGTGTCTTTGATAACGCGGTAGCAGTATGTCGTAGCTCCTTCTGCCCAGATACGATCCGATTTGGGCAACTTGGCAATCTCCTGACCGATCGCGTAGAGTGTTTTATCGACTCCTCCTACTTTTGTGACAGGAAGTTTTGTGGAGCCTTTGAGTGTGGGCCAGCTGATGGAAACAAGATTTTTTTCGATCGATTGCTTGTCCTTGCCATACAGGGCTTGGAAAAACGGCTGATAGCGCAGACGTCCCGGATCAAAGAGGTACGGCGGCGGAGTATCGAACCCTCCTGCATCGTAGGATTGGGAGAGTTGCATCTCCAAATCGGCATGGTTGATTTTCTCATCCCATGATACTTTTGGCATGGAGGTTTTATAGGGCAGTTTGAGTCCGTTTTTAAGTACGATCTCCTCTTTGTCGGCGGAAGCGACTAATGTCGGATAGGCATCGACATAGCATTGGGGATTTGCCAAAAGATGGGTAAATACCAAAGCCGAAGCGGCAAGAACGGTGAGTGGGCGCATATGGGTTTCCTCCGAATAATGGTGTTATTTTAGCGAAAGTTTTGACTTCACAATCACTTCACATCCTTCGGTCATGATAGCGCTATCTAAACAATAGGAGTCTCCTATGAAAAAAATTCAACCGTGGGTAGCGCTGATGGGTGCTGCCGTTTTGTTGGCATCAAGTGCTCAGGCAGGATATTATGACCGAGGCGGAAGGTACGAATATCATGAACGTCTTTCTCATCATAACGGTGCCAATTGGGTCGTTCCGCTCGTGATCGGCGGAGTTCTTGGATATGCACTCTCCGAACCGCGCAGAGAGAGCGTTACGTATGTTCAAAGTTCTCCCGCCATTTATGAACCGCAGCCGATCTATCAGGAGCGATGGGTCTATTTTAGCGATTGCGATTGTCAGCGCAAAGTTCTGGTTCCGATTCGTTAACCCCTTTTTTGCCGTTTGATGGTGTACATT
>NZ_JAEMQA010000059.1 GCF_022759005.1 Sulfuricurvum sp.
AATACAACCGAACGGATCAAAGAGCTAAACAATCTCGGATTGTTCGATCGGGTATTTGCGAATGAGCTGATCGAAGCGTACGATACACTCCTTAGTATTCGTTTACGCTTTATCCTTGGACAAAAACAAGGGAGCAACGAACAAAATTATGTCAATCCGAAATTATTGAGCAAGGCTGAACGGGATTTATTGAAAGATTCGTTCAAAATCGTCAATAAATTCAAAAAATTTCTCACCTACCATTTTCATTTAGGAATGGTGGTTTGATGTTCGAATCCCTCAAACGTTCGTGGAACCGTCGTGGTCTTAACGATGAAAACTATGCGTGGATGTTTGAACCCTACAGCGGTGATGAAGTTGTGGTTTTTGATACCGAAACAACGGGACTCAATACGAAAAAAGATGCGGTACTGAGCATCGGTGCGGTAAAGGTCAAAGGGGATCGTATTTTGACCTCTGAGGGTTTTGAAATTTTTTTAAAACCCTCCAAAGAGATCAGCGCCGAAAGTATCAAAATTCATCATATCCGACCATGTGATTTACAGCAGGCTTTAGAGCCATTAGAGGGGGTGCGAAAATTTTTAGAATTTATTGGAAATCGCCCATTGGTTGGGTATTATCTGGAGTTTGACATGGCGATGATAAACCGTCTGATTAAGCCGTGGCTTGGGGTCACATTGCCCAATAAACAAATCGAAGTTTCTGGGCTATATTTTGATAAAAAAATTGCTTTGATTCCTCAAGGAAATATTGATTTACGCTTCGATACAATCCTCCGAGATTTAAACATCCCGAAGATGGGTCAGCACAACGCATTGAATGATGCAATTATGACCGCAATGGTCTATATAAAATTACAACACACTATAAAATTAAACTAAACACAAGGAGCCTTAAGAATGAGTGATATCGTAAAACCGACTTTTCAGCCGAACCGTGAGTTGGCTAAAAATGCCCGTATTAAAAATATGTGTGAGTACCATGATTTGCAAACATGGGCGAGCGAAGATTACGAAGGATACTGGGGACATTTCGCATCTGAGAAAATCGATTGGTTTTCACCGTACACCCAAGTCCTTGATGAGAGTAATGCTCCGTTTTACAAATGGTTTGTAGGCGGTAAACTCAATGTGGCTCACCAATGTATCGACCGTCATTTGAACTCACGCAAAAACAAAGCGGCGATCATTTTCGAAGGTGACCGCGGTGACAAACAAATCATTACGTATCTCGAACTCTATTACAATGTCAACAAATTTGCGAACTTGTTGAAAAACGAATTCCACGTCAAAAAAGGTGACCGCGTCATTATCTATATGCCAATGATCCCTGAAGCGGCGTACGCAATGCTCGCATGTGCACGCATCGGTGCAATCCACTCCATCGTATTCGGCGGATTCTCTGCTGAGGCATTGAAAGACCGTATCGAAGATGCGGAAGCAAAAGTTGTTATTACCGCTGATGGTGCATTTCGTAAAGATAAACCGTATATGCTCAAACCGGTGGTTGACCAAGCGATCACTGAAAACTCTCCGGTAGAAAAAGTCCTTGTTGTTGAGCGTAACAACGAAGACATCACATGGGTTGCAGGACGTGACTACTCGTATAACGAGCTGATCAAATCTCAATCAAGCATCTGCGAAGCAGAAGTGATGGACGCGGAAGATCCGTTGTTCCTCCTTTACACATCAGGTTCAACCGGAAAACCAAAAGGGGTTCAACACAACTCTGCAGGGTATATCCTTTGGGCTCAAATGACCATGGAATGGGTCTTCGACGTCAAAGAAAACGATACCTACTGGTGTACGGCTGACGTAGGCTGGATTACCGGACATACGTACATTGTATACGGACCGCTTGCGATGGGTGCAACAACCGTTATGTTCGAAGGGGTACCGACGTATCCGGATGCAGGACGTCCGTGGAAAATGGTTGAAGAGTACAAAATCAACCAATTCTACACTGCTCCTACCGCGATTCGTGTATTGCACAAAACGGGTGAAGACGAACCTGCAAAATACGACCTTAGCAGCCTAAAAGTTCTCGGAACCGTCGGTGAGCCGATCGACCCGACGGCATGGAAATGGTATTATGAAGCAGTCGGTGGCGGTAAATGCGCTATCGTCGATACTTACTGGCAAACCGAGACGGGGGGACATATCGTTTCTCCATTGCCAGGAGCTACTCCGATCAAACCGGCTTGCGCAACATTCCCGCTTCCGGGTATTATGGCTGAGATCCTTGATCCACAAACCGGTGTCAGAGTCGCAGCAGGTGAGGGAGGTTACATGTGTGTAACACGTCCTTGGCCATCAATGATCCGCGGTATCTGGGGTGATCCTGAGCGTTTCGTGAAATCGTATTTCGGCGATGTGAAAAAAGAGGGTCAACCGGTATACTTCACCGGTGATGGTGCAATCTACGACGAAGAGGGATACATCACGATTACGGGACGCACCGATGACGTTATCAACGTATCCGGTCACCGTATGGGAACTGCCGAAGTTGAAGCGGCATGTAAAAAACACCCGAACGTTGCGGAAGTAGCGGTCGTCGGTAAGCCACACGATATCAAAGGTGAAGGTATCTTCGCCTATATCGTACTCAAAAGCGATGACACCGTCAGTGAAGAGATGGAGATGGTCAAAGAGATCAACAAAGTGATCATGAAAGAGATCGGTAACATTGCTATTTGTGATGACATCGTTTTCGTACCAGGCTTGCCGAAAACACGTTCAGGTAAAATCATGCGTCGTATCCTTCGCTCTATCGCGAAAGGCGAAGCGATCACTCAAGATATTTCGACACTCGAAGATCCGTCAATCGTTGCGACGATCGAAGCGAAAGTCAAAGGGTAAGTTGATAAAACTTGAAAATATGCTATAACTTTTTCGTGAGTATAGCTTTGTTGTAGTTAATGGAGCGGCAATGGTCGAGGGGTAGTTACTCCTCGGCGCGGCAGTACGTTCGAGCGGTTCAAAAATCTCTCCGAGATCCATCTGCATGCCGAGGGGATTGAAAAACTGTGTAAGAGGTCGATGCGGTTACAATACACCATTTGCGATGGCAAGATGAGCTTTCACAGTGAGGGTGGAGATGTTACAATTACGCAAGAAGCGTGGAAATAATACGTCACTTTTCTCTACATTTGAGTACTCTATATCTCTAAATTTGCCACCTTTGGCTATACTTGTCTCTATAGTATCTCTACATGGATAAACCAATGAAACGAAAAATCGGAAAATTTAAAAGCTCTATTGCCGCCTTGGAATTGCAAGATCGCGTATTGCGTGAGAATACACTCATATTAGCGGAGCCGGGTTCAGGGAAAACGCATCTTGCGAACAAAATTCGTGAGTTTGTTATCGACAGCGGAATCCCGACCCTTTATCTGGATTTTTCAGATCCTACCCCCGATCAGGTCGAAGAAAAATTCAAAACCGGCAGCGATTTTCACTACATGCGTTTTGATGAGAGTGAAGCGTTCAACAGTGCCTTGGATGCAGCAATCGCTGAGCGTCAAAACATCTATATGGCGGTTAGCCCGTCGTTTTTTGCCAGCAAGCGGGACATCAAAAGCAAGCTTTCGCAAATGATGCAAAAGCGCGAACTTTTGGATAACTACTACTATATCATGCAAGAGATTGCGAGTTTAGAGGGGTTCTATACCAAATTCGAAGACTTTATGTTTTACATCTTCGATCTCGTCAATCTCAAAAAATTCGGTCTTACATTTTTGGCTCAGCCGCATGAGATGTTTGAAAATCCGCGCATTAAACTGTTGTTCTCATTTCTCTTTGTGGGACGCTGCTCAAACGCGTATTATTACAATACGACAGTCTTGCGTTCGATGGAACCCAATACGTTCTTGTATCAATACCGTGTTGATAACCGCTCGCTCCTTTTTAACCATATCCAAAGCGATATCGTCTTTATCGACGTCTAAACCGAGTCAATCGGTTTAGCGGGCGTTGAAGATAGAGGCTAAACCCGCTATAATTTCATAATTTTTTACACTTTTTAAATAGGAGCATACCGTATGGGAAGAGCGTTTGAATATCGCAAAGCGGCAAAAATGAAACGCTGGGGAAATATGTCGAGAATTTTCCCGAAACTCGGCAAGGTCATTACAATGGCGGCGAAAGAGGGGGGTGCTGACCCTGAGATGAACCCGAAACTCCGTACCGCGATTTTGACCGCAAAAGCGCAAAATATGCCAAAAGACAATATCGATGCAGCGATCAAACGGGCTTTTGGTAAGGATGCCACAAACATCCTTGAGGTTAATATGGAAGGAAAAGGGCCTCACGGCGTTTTGATTTTCGTCGAATGTGCAACCGACAACAATACCCGTACCGTTGGAAATATCCGCAGCTATTTTTCAAAAGCCAAAGGTGAATTGCTGAACAACGGAGCCCTTGAATTCATGTTCAGTCGTAAAGCGGTTTTCAGTTTCCCGACACCGGAAATGGATATGGACGAGTTGGAGATGGCGCTGATCGATGCAGGGCTCGAAGAGCTCGAAGAAGAGGAGGGCGAAGTGACCGTAACTGGTGATTACACCTCGTTTGGTACCCTATCTGCAGCATTGGAAGAGCTTAATATCGCTCCAAGTAAAGCGGCATTGGAGCGTATACCAAATACGACCGTCGAATTTACCGACGAACAAATGGTCGATATCGAAAAACTAATCGATCGGATCGAAGAGGACGATGACGTTCAAGCTGTCTACACCAATATCGGTTAATCCTGCCTCTTGCCCGTTTTCGGCGGGCAACTTTTACTCTCCTTTTTCTTCCTCATTGGATTGTGTATAATGAATTTTGGCATCCAGTAGGAGTGTTTTGGCGAAATGGGCTTTTGCTCCCGATGGAAAATGGGGATCTTTGAACAAAACAGAAATCTTTTTACTCCCGTTTTTTTGAATCAGCCGCTGAAGAGTTCCCTCTCCCATTGCGTAGGCAAGATCGGCTAAATACCAGCTTCCGAACTCTCTTTTTAAATATTTGATATAGCGGATTACCGCATCATTGGATTTGTTAATATCGAGCCGCTCATCATCCCCTTTTTTGACCGTAAGTCCGAAATTTTTGGCGCTTTGTTTGCCGAACTGCCATAGTCCGGCTGTTCCATAGCCGTGCATAGAGGGGTTGAATTTTGATTCCGAATAGGGGATGAGAGAGAAAAACAAAGGGATGTTCGCCTCGATAAATTTGGCTTCGATTCGGCTGTATTCTTTGGTGGTAGCTTGATAGCGCTTATACAACGGGGCGATAGTACCTCGATAGTTATCGAGTGTATGATCCAATGCCTCTGTATCGAGGAGCGACTCTTCGCACTGGATCGATTGCAGCGAAAGATTGATCGCTTCGACTTCACTGCGACCGAAAAGGGGGATTGCGTTCATCAGTAAAAGGCAAAAAAACAGATACTTCATTATTCCCCTTTTATGTTCATACTGCATTGTAGCATGTTCGATGCAATAATAAAAGTTTGAATAAAGGAGTTCGTACGTTAGTTATGGTATATTCATTTTAGTGAAGCGTATTGAAAAAAAAGGGGGGGGAGAGGATGCAGATCGAACGGAAAAAAATAATCCAGTTTGCATTGAACTACGATATCGAAGATATTAATACCTATTCGGGATACAAAGGGGATTTGATCCTCAAAATCGTTTCCAAAGATATCGATGCGATTGCCGAGATACAAAAATTCGCCAATACGCTCGATATTTTGGATGTCGTCGTGAAACACAATCCCCATCTATTGATTTATGAAATTTTTTGTGTGACGAAAGATAGAGATACTTACGGTATCAAAAAAGAGACATTGGAACACAAAGAACACCCTAAACATGACGTATGGGGAAATGTGAGCCGTGAAGACTAACGGCTGAGGAGTGTTTTTAACTCCTCTAAGTCCGCAGATAGTGTTGATAGTAGAGGCTTTGCCGTTCACACGCACGGTTCACCTCTTCAAGTGTGACACCCCGTTCCAGTCCCAGTTCCCACCAGTTGCCGGCGTATTTCATCAGTTCGAGATAATACTCCAGCTCCAATGTGACGCCGAGCTCTTTCATCGCTTTTTCGTTCGCGCGGAAGTACCACAGTTTGGTTTCGACGAGTACTCCGTCATTGTCAAAAAGAATTACGTTTTTCATTGTCCGATTTTCGTCGCCGTTAAAAAAAGATAATCACGTCCCGTCACCGTGACGCGGAATTTTTTTTGTTGGAGATATTTTTTGCAGTAATAGAGATCTTTGATGAGGATCGACATCTCCGAGTAGGGGTAGTTGGGGGCTTTGGCACCGTAGACCATCTCTCCGTCCATCCATCGGCAGTTGGGAAATCCCAAAATCATCGCTCCATCAGGGGTGAGATACTCTTGTACCAAAGAGGCGAAAAGGCTCTTGAACTCGAGTGTAGAGCTTTGAAGCGTTCCGATGGTGATGATGCAATCAAACCGTCCCAAGTCAAGCGAAGCAAGGTCGTTAATATCGTGTACATGAAACAATGCATTCCCCTCGCTAAAGCGCTCGCGAGCCGTCTCAATAGCACTTTTGGAGTGGTCGATGCCAACGAACTCGATCGATTCATAATCCGATGAATCAAGCATTCGGCGGATGAGGTCGAATTCGTCTCCGGTATTGATTCCCAGATTTAAAACCCGTTTTTTCTTTTTTATCGTGACGCTATTGAGTGCTCTTGCGTAGGCGCTCAAAAAAGCGGGTTCTTCGTTTTTGTGAATCCGTGAAAACGTCGATGAGG
Source organism: Sulfuricurvum sp. (assembly GCF_022759005.1). GTDB lineage: Bacteria > Campylobacterota > Campylobacteria > Campylobacterales > Sulfurimonadaceae > Sulfuricurvum. The sequence continues at coordinate 6,768 of NZ_JAEMQA010000059.1, forward strand.
TTCCGTATTTCTCTTCTTGAGCATCAACGTGGTGAAAAGATTGATCGCGATGGAGTTTGTTAAACGTCATGGATACGGTGTGATCGGAGAGAATTTTTGGAGTCATCATGCGACAAAACAATAGCTCCGCTAAATCACCCCATGCTTTGTAGGAACGGTACAAATACTCAACATCCCCTATTCGGAGAGATTCACCGGCATAAGAGCCGAGTGCATAATCGGGATTGAGCACTTCGAAGGTCACGAAATCGGAGTCTTTGAGGGTTTCTTGTGCCCATGCAAGGATCTCGATCAGAGGTTCGGAAGTGAATGTTTTCATGGTGCGATTGTAACATAATAGAGAACGGTTTTTTAGACAGATGTTAAGTGTCGCTTCGGCGGAAACGAAGAAAAATAATCTGTTCCGGTAAAAAGATAGAATTGATCAATACAACGCTTAATATTGTATCAACATATCATTAAGAAATATAATACCACCATTGAACACGGTGAAGCGTCATATATTAGTGATAATCATATTGATTTCTACTTAGGAGAAAAAAAGAAGTGAAGCGAAATTAGCTACTTCAAATATAATGCGCCACCGCTTTCAGTACTTTTCCATTTTCATCGAAAAAGAAAACTTCCACCGCCTTTTTATCCAATACTGATGTATACGAAACAGCTATAGAATCTGCCCCCACAAAGACGCTATCCAAGACAAAATGCAGATCACTGAATTTCTCCAGCGCCGCTGACCAATAAGCGCCTACCGCCTCTTTTCCTCTCAGCGTCCCGCCTGATTCAGGACTAAATGTGATGATAAACGGAGAGCTCATCTCGAAATCATCACTGTAATGTGATAATACTGCGTCCAAATTGTGGCTATTCCATGCCTCGATCCACTCATGGACGAAACGTTCGGCGAATTCTGTATTGATAGTCATCAATCATATCCTTTGGTTATTTTTTCTCAGCCTTGTGTGTCTCAAGTCTTTTATTTATCCGTTATTTTCAATCTTAAACGTATTAAAAATAATATCGGTCGCGAGCATCCGCGTCGCATGGTTTACCGCATCGAGAATATCGCTGTCCCTCCATCCCATCTCCCGCAGGGTATCGAGATCATTCACTCTTCACCGCTGGAAACCATGATGCGGATAGCGGCGAGCAGCGGCATCGAGA
>NZ_JAEMQA010000091.1 GCF_022759005.1 Sulfuricurvum sp.
CTTCTATAGGAGTCACAATGTTATAATGGCACATGCTTTTATACATTCACATCCCTTTTTGCGACAGTAAATGCTCGTATTGTGCTTTTAACTCGTATGTCGATAAATTCTCTCAACGAAAAGCCTATATGGGAGCGCTTTTAGATCAGCTCAAGCATGAGCTTGAACGCTTTGAAGTCTCGTTGGACAATAAAATAGAAACAGTGTTCATCGGGGGAGGCACCCCCTCTACCGTTGAACCCTCTTTGTATCGCCCCATATTTGAGATGATTGAACCTTATTTGAGTGAGGATTGTGAAATCACCTCCGAAGCCAATCCCAATAGCGCAACGTATTCATGGTTGGAGGGGATGTTCACTCTTGGGGTCAATCGTCTCAGTTTTGGAGTGCAAAGTTTCCATGATGAAAAGCTCAAAACACTGGGGCGTGCCCATAATACGGAACACGCCATTCAAGCGATCCAAAACGCTCACGCAATCGGGTATCAACATCTCAGCATTGATTTAATATACGGGGTCAAAGGGGATACGAAAGATCTTTTACAATCCGATATAGATCAAGCATTCACCCTCCCTATCGATCATATCAGTCTCTACGCATTGACGATCGAAGAGGATACGCTCTTTGAAAAAACACCACAAATGGCGCAAGAGGAGTTGAAGCTCACCCAATGGTTGTTTCAACAGATCAACGAACGGGGATTTAAACAGTATGAAATTTCCAATTTCGGACAATACCGTTCTCGCCATAATCTAGGGTACTGGGAGCATAAAGATTATATCGGTGTCGGTGCCGGTGCGGTCGGTTTTTTAAAAAATACCCGGTTTTACCCTGCTACCTCAGTAGAAACCTTCATCCAAACTCCCCTGGAGATTCATACTGAAATCATAGAACCCGATGCCCTGATCAGTGAAAAGCTCTTTTTGGGATTTCGAAGCGTCGTCGGTGTCGATGAAACGATTTTAAATCCAAAACAAAAACAAAAAGCTGCCATGCTCTGCGATGAAGGGCTCTTGATTTATCAAAATGGCCGTTTTTTCAATACCGATTTTCTCTTAGCAGATGAAATTGCTCTGAGCGTAGAGGGGTTTTAACTTTCTTTGGATAAAATTTCCCTCATTTTAAAAATTTGATTTTTGGATAACACAATGTTTGGTATGGGTTTAAGTGAAATCTTTCTGATTGCGATCGTTGCGGTTTTGTTTCTGGGGCCGGATAAACTCCCTGAAACGATGGTACAAATCGCTAAACTCTTCAAGAGTGTCAAAGGAACCGTAAATTCCGCTAAAGCGACCTTAGAAGAGGAGATGAAATTCTCTGAACTCAAAGAGAGTGCCCTGAATTACAAAAAAGAGCTCACCGAGGCAAGTGCTGAATTGGAACGGATGAGCAGCGTTACAGAGATCGGTTCTGAACTCAACGTCATCAAAAACGATTTGGATTTTAATAGTATCACCTCGTCGGCACCTTCTGCACCCAAAGAGCCGGAAGTGATCACTTTTACCCCAAAAGCAAAAGAGATTAAACCTGTAGAAGAGAAAACGGATGTTTGAAGATTTAAAACCCCATTTAGCGGAACTGCGCAAACGCCTCGGTATTAGTGTTGCCGCTGTCCTCATCATGGCAATCGTCATGTGGAATTTTCATGATGCCATTCTCGGATGGATCACTCAGCCGCTCATCACGGCCCTCACCTCTGTTGGAAAAATATCCCCAAAAGCAGCACAAGGGATGCTGGTGACAAAAGAGCTCTCCGAAGCGTTCTTTGTCGCAATGAAAGTCTCTTTTTTCGCAGGACTCATCGCTGCGATTCCTATCATTTTAGCTCAAACCTGGCTTTTCATCGCCCCTGGCCTATACGCCAACGAGAAAAAGATGATCATCCCTATCGTGATCGGCGGGAGTGTCATGTTCCTTGCCGGCGGCGCGTTCGCATACTATTTCGTCACCCCTTTGGGATTTGCCTTTTTTATCGAATTTGGGAGCGCTTCGTTCGTTCCGATGTACAATATCAGCGAATATGTCGAATTTTTTACCAAAATTATTTTCGGATTCGGTTTAGCGTTTGAACTTCCCGTATTTTGTTATTTCCTTGCACTTTTGGGGTTTATCGATGATCGGACGATGATCAACTTTTTTCGCTATGCCATCGTTTTAATTTTCATCATTGCCGCGGTTCTCACTCCGCCGGACGTTTTGAGTCAAATCATGATGGCGATTCCGTTGATCCTCCTTTACGGTATCTCTATCGTTATCGTCCGCCTCGTTAATCCGGCCCCAAAAGAAGAGCCGTACATCGAAGAAGATGAAGAAGAGACGATTGACTAATCTCGATCCCCTGCTCACCGCCAGCTATCACTATGAGCTCCCTAACGAGCTTATAGCGACCCACCCCGTCCATCCCAGAGACCATGCCCGTCTTCTCGTTTATAATCGATCCGACAAGAGCATAACCCATGCCCGTTTTGATGCACTCGAATCGTTTCTCCCTGAAAATTGCGGTATTATTTTTAACGATACCAAAGTCATAAAAGCCCGTTTGTACGGGAAAAAAGAGAGCGGTGGTGCGATCGAGTTGCTCATCAATCGCCCCCATGATGCCCATACGATCAATGTCTATATTCGAGGACGGGTCAAAGAACAAACCCTACTTCTTTTTGATCAGGACCTGAGTGCCCGTATCATTGCGTTGCATGATGATGGTTCGCGGGATGTCCATTTTTATCTCCGAGATACCCTTATCCGCTTCGAGGAACTTCTCCCTGTTTTGGATCGTGTCGGACACATTCCCCTCCCTCCGTATTTGGGACGTGAGGATAACTCCGAAGACGAGAGGGAATACCAAAGCATTTTTGCCCACCATGAGGGTGCGGTTGCCGCACCTACGGCGTCGCTTCATTTCACCGACGCGCTCTTTGACGCCGTATGTTCGCGTCATCCGCATGCTTTTGTCACGCTCCATGTCGGTTCGGGAACCTTCAAACCCGTCGAAGCGGAAATTATCACCGATCATCCGATGCACTCAGAGTATTTTAACATCAGTTCTGATGCGCTCGCTCTCATTCAGAGTGATATACCGCTTTTAAGCATCGGAACCACCTCGACCCGAACGGTCGAGTATTATGCCCGTACACACGAAACACACGGTGAAGCAAACCTCTTTTTACATCCCAACAATCCGCCCCAGAGGATCAATCATCTCCTCACGAACTTTCATCTCCCCCAGTCCACACTATTGATGTTAGTGGCCTCGTTTGTCGGGCTTGATGAGACCCATCGTATCTACCAAGAGGCGATAAAGGAACACTACCGTTTTTTTTCCTACGGTGACGCGATGCTTATTCGCTAAATTATCTCAAATTATGATAAAATAGTGATAACATAATCGAAGGCAGATCGTCATGAAACATCTTAACCGCAGACATTTTTTAGGCGCAGGCTTATTATTGGGGGCTTCGGCACTTCTTGGTAAAGAGACTCCAGAAAAACCTATCGCCGTACCACAAGAATATACTCCACCCATCATTGCGTTTCCGGAAAAGAAACCGATGGTAACCATTTCGGATCGTCCACCGCTTCTCAAATCCTCCAAAGGACGGGAAATCTTCACCCAGGCCATCACTCCGAACGATGAGTTTTTTGTCCGTTGGCATCTACCCGATATTCCGACTCACATCGATTTGAACGAATTTCGTCTCGAAGTAAAAGGTTCGGTCAATACTCCACTTTCACTGAGTGTTGATGATCTCAAATCAAAATTTGAACCTGCAGAAGTGACTGCCGTATTGCAATGCGGCGGAAACAGCCGAAAATACTATGCCGTGACGGGACAAGCGACACACGGCGTGCAATGGGATCACGGAGCAATGGGATGTGCGGTATGGAAAGGGGTCAAACTCAAAGATATCCTTAATCGCGCAGGGGTAAAAGAATCGGCAACGTGGGTCGGTTTCAATGGGTTGGAAAAACCGGCGATGGATGAGACCCCAGATTTCTTCCGCGAAATGGAGATAGCCGAAGCACTCGAAGATCAAATCATCGTGGCTTATTCTATGAATGGGGAAGATTTGCCGTATCTCAACGGCTTCCCGATCCGCCTCGTCATTCCGGGACATTTCTCGGATAGCTGGGTCAAAATGCTAAGCGAAATCATGGTCATGGATACCTACCGCAAAAGCTTCTTTATGGATGTTGCCTATACTGTACCGGACAATGATTGCGAATGTGTTGTCTCCGGAAGCGATTTTGAGTACAAACGTAAGCCGATCGCCGCAATGAAAGTCAAATCGGTCATCGGCTATCCATCATCCAATAGTGTCATCAAAAAAGGCTCTAAAGTCAAAATTTCGGGTGTTGCATTCGACCAAGGAAAAGGGATCAAAGAGGTGATGATCTCCCTCGACGGCGGAAAAAGCTGGAGTGCTGCGAAACTGGGGCAAGACTTCGGTAAATTCGCATTCCGCCCATGGAGCTTTGAGTGGGAGGCAAAAACCAAAGGGGACTTCACGATCATGGCACGTGCCATCAACCGTATCGGAAATATTCAACCCATGCCGGATGAAATCGGATGGAATGCGGGCGGCTACCAATACAATGCCGTCGATAACGTCTCTGTGAAAATTGTGTGAGGTGCAAAATGAAAAAATTATTACTACTTAGCCTGCTTATCGCATCTACCCTTTTTGCTCAAGTGGACAAACCGATCGAAATGCCCTATGTTGAGTACCCTATCGAATCAGGTGACCATGATGAAGTAGTACAACAATACTGCCTTATCTGTCACTCATTCGGATATATCCTAAACCAAGGGAAAAAAAGCCGCCCGTATTGGAAAGGGACGGTGCAAAAAATGGTCAATGAGTTTAAAGCCCCTATCAGCAAAGAGGATCAACAAATGATCGTCAACTATCTCGTCAAACATTACGGATATGAGACGCAATCGAATCAATCAGGACACTAAGTCCTGATTTAGACGACATAGACTCTTCCGTTTCTTACCTCGATTATCCCACTTAACTCCGCCTCAAAAACATCACTTGGAAATTTTATTACGATTTCATCATAGATCGGATTGGTACGACAATACGCAATAAAAGGGGAATCTTCAATCAATTGTTTTCCACGTTCTGAGACCCGTTCGACAAAAAGGTCCACATCATCGATTACATTTGCTTTTCCCTCTGCCATAAGCTTACGCGTAGCAGCACTCTCATGGAGACGATGAGGAAGAACATAGATACTTTTTCCCATGGCCAATGCATATTCGACACTCCGCATACTGCCGCTTCCGATGTCCGCTTCGGTCACGATCAAAATATCCCCCAATGCAACCACAATCTCATTGCGTACGACAAAACTCCATTCTCTGGCTTTAAATCCGCATTCAAATTGACTTATCGTTAAACCTCTTTGTTCTATGCTACAGATTAGATCTCTATTGATGACAGGATAGCGGATATCGATCCCACAGGGCAATACAGCAACAGTATTTTGGGCACCGGCGCCTTGATGTGCAATCGTATCGACACCGATTGCCGCACCACTGACAATAACCATCCCCGATTGTGCAAGTTTCTTGGCTAATTCATAAGTCACTGAACGGGTGTATTGATTGGGATGTCGTGTTCCGATGATAGAAATTTTAGGACGTTTTAGCAATTCGGCGTTCCCTCGAAAATAAAGCGCATCAGGGGAGTGTTTTAGAGAAGTAAGTTCCGGGACTGAAAATGGCACTATCGATTCCATATTATCTCTCTTCAAGAATTATGAAACAATACACTTTAGAAAAAAAAGGCTCAAAAATCTGACAAATTGTCAGATTTGATCGATACCGACGAGTTGTACACCGCTTAAAAGATCTTTTGACTCTTTCAGAGCTCGAATCGTATCGACACGCGGATGACCGATAGCGATAGCGGTTCCATAACGCTTTGCTTTCGAAACGGCTTCTCTAATTTGGCGTTTAACATTCGCTACACCGTCTTGATCATCGAGAAAAACATCGCGTGTCAAATAACGCATACCGTATTTTCCGGTAGCTTCTCGCGCTTTGCTGGTTCCGATGGTTCGACTGTCGACGAATTGCAGCCCCTCTTTTTTCATGACATGGATCAATTTATCCATCGCCTCAGAATTAGAGGTGTATTTCGACCCCGTATGGTTATTCATATAATGGACATTCGGAAACAGTTGCTTAAGCGCATCAAGCCGTTTTTCAATCTCCTCTTCACTACTTTCGATACGAAGTGTATCGGGTTCTTCATCATGAAACGCCACCGCTTCCAACGGCAGGTGAACCATGAATTTGGATTGCTGTTTGGCTAGAAGTGCCGAATCCGGATGACGCGGACTTGGTGGAAGAAATGACATCACAATCGGCAGTCCCGTCGATTGAATCGCTTTAACATCATGGGCATACGATACATCATCCATAATAATGACCAGCTTGGCTTGAGCTCCGCTTGGACGCTCTTCGCGAGGCGGAGGAGGTGGGGGCGCTACTTTTTTATTGTCGGGAGCATATTCATGCTGGGGTTTCACCTCTTCAGCCGTTCGCTCACGTTGCAGCATATCTTCGAGCTCTTTTTTTAGACGTCGAATCTCGCCGTCTTGCGGAGTCTCTTTGTGTGTTAATGCAGTTTTGTTCTCATCAATACTGCTCAATTCTTTGATCTGCTGTACCAACTTGTGGGTTTGATTCCGCTCAGCGACCAACTCTTTTTCGGCTTGTCTAAATCCCAAAAAATAGCCGATAAATATGGCAAGGAGAAATACCAAGAGACTAAAAAGTCCGATTGCCAAACGTTTTAAGGTAAAATATTTTTGGAAAAGAGGCTGTTTGTACATAGTAGAGAAAAACCTCTTACGGAGATATCTTCAGAGCTCATGCTCTGAAGTAGGGAGATTAGTTTTTAGATTGGTCGACGATTTTATTTTTAGCGATCCACGGCATCATAGCGCGGAGTTTAACACCCGTTTGCTCGATCAATGACGCACGCGCATTTGCACGCTCAGCGTTCATGCGTGGATAACCCGCTTGACCTTCAAGGATGAAATCTTTTGCAAAGCGTCCGTCTTGGATCTCTTTGAGGATCTCTTTCATCGCCGCTTTTGATTCTGCATTGATAACACGTTTACCAGAAACATAGTCACCGTATTCTGCTGTGTTAGAGATAGAATAACGCATATCCGCGATACCACCCTCGAACATCAAGTCAACGATGAGTTTCAATTCGTGGAGACACTCGAAATATGCCAATTCAGGTGCGTAACCTGCTTCTGTCAATGTTTCAAACCCTGCTTGAACAAGTGATGCAGCACCACCGCAAAGAACCGCTTGTTCTCCGAAAAGGTCTGTTTCTGTCTCGTCTTTAAATGTGGTTTCAATAATTGCCGTACGTCCGCCACCGATAGCCGATGCGTAGGATAGTGCCAACTCTTTAGTCGTACCGCTTGGGTTTTGACCAACAGCGATCAAATCAGGAATCCCGCCGCCGCGAACGAACTCTGAACGGACAGTGTGTCCCGGAGCTTTTGGAGCGATCATTGTTACGTTGATGTCTGCACGTGGATGAATACGTCCGAAATGGATGTTAAACCCGTGACCGAATGCAATGGTTGCACCGTTTTTCAAGTTTGGCTCGATTTCGTTTTTGTAGATTTCCGCTTGGTTTTCATCCGGAAGAAGAATCATTACCACATCCGCGTATGCAGACGCTTCGGCAACGGTCATTACTTTGAACCCTTTTGCTTCCGCTTTAGCCCATGAGCTACCCTCTTTACGAAGACCGATAACCACTTCAACACCGCTGTCGCGTAGGTTTTCTGCGTGTGCGTGACCTTGTGATCCAAAACCGATCATTGCCACTTTTTTGCTTTTGATAATTTCGATATTACAATCTCTATCGTAGTAAACGTTCAATGCCAT
>NZ_JAEMQA010000060.1 GCF_022759005.1 Sulfuricurvum sp.
AGAGGTGCGCTAAAGAGCATGATGTAGCCTTGTGCAAAAATGTTTACACGAAGTGTATCACAGGGTTAGTAAAGGTTTTGTTACAAAGGGGAAATTCGGAAGGAGGAAAAGAGTAATGCAGGCGCCGAAGCGCCTGTCATTACAGGCGTGATTCGTAACGTCTCATCATATAAAGACGTTTCAACATCTTTTTGCGAGCGCTGATTTTGAATTGTTTACGCTTTTCGGTCTCTGTAACGTGGTTACGACGAGCACGAGCTTCAGTAACAATCAGATTACGATCTGTTTGTTTCTTGAAACGGCGGTAAGCTGCATCAAAATTATCATCTTGGCGTAAGATAATACCAGGCATGCAATCACCCACTTTCTATTTAAAATTTTCGAAATGGAATTATAGCATAAATTTACCGTAAAGCACTGTTACGCTAAAATCAAACCATGATTACTCAAGACTCCATCGAGGCACTCAAAGCCCGACTTGATATTGTCGACATTGTGGGTTCCTACATCGAGCTCAAACGTGCGGGAAGCAGCTTCAAAGCCCCCTGCCCGTTTCACGATGAGAAGTCCCCAAGCTTTGTCGTCAATCCCACTCGCCAAAGCTACCACTGTTTCGGCTGCGGTGCACACGGGGATAGCATCAAATTTGTCATGGAGTATGAAAAGCTCAACTATCCCGAAGCGATCGAAAAACTGGCCGCTTCTACCAACTTCACCCTCCACTATACCGACGACACCAAACAAAAAAAGCGTTCCAACCTCCTCGAAACGCTCAACGATTGGTACCAAAAGCTTCTGGAGCAAAATAAAACAGCGATGGACTACCTCCATGAGCGGGGCATTTACGCCTCCAGTATTGAGCGGTTCGGAATCGGATACGCTCCCACTTCTCCTGAGACGCTCCGGTTTTTAGAACAGCGCAAACTCCCGACTACCGAAGCACTCGAACAAGGGGCTATCGGGCGGGGAGATGACGGGCGGCTGTTTGCCCGCTTTATCGAGCGGATCACGTTTCCGATTCACTCTACCAGCGGTGCTATCGTCGGGTTTGGAGGACGTACGATTACGGGTCATCAGGCCAAATATGTCAACTCCCCCCAAAGCGCCATTTTTAATAAATCGCGTCTGCTGTACGCCTATCATCTTGCCCGCGAAGCAATTTACCGCCGTCGCGAAATCATCGTTACCGAGGGGTACCTCGATGTCGTCATGCTCCATCAGGCCGGCTTTACCCACGCCGTCGCGACACTGGGAACCGCGCTCACTGCCGAGCATTTACCGCTGTTGCGCAAAGGGGAACCGAAAATATTTTTGGCGTACGACGGTGATAAAGCGGGGCGTGCCGCTGCATTCAAAGCCTCAAAACTCCTCAGCATGTCTGGCTTTGACGGAGGCGTTGTTTTGTTTGAAGGGGGATTGGATCCTGCCGATATGATTAAAAACGGCCAAATAGAGGCGCTCAATGCCCTCCTGCACCGACCGATCCCTTTTATCGAATTCGTTATCTCGGAAATGATTTCCGCTTACGATCTGCAAGACCCAAAAGCCAAAGAGACGGCACTGCATGAAAACATCGCGTTTCTCAAAACCCTCTCTCCGCTGCTCCAAGAGGAATATCGTCCCTTTGTCGCCTCAAAATTGGGTATTTCACCTTCTCTTATTCATATAGGGCACAAAAAAAATACAACCGCCCAATCGATCAATTTTTCTCATCACGATATTTGGGAGTTGAGCTTTATCAAAACGATTTTAGAACGCCCCCAGCTACTCAACTCTCTGCTTAACTACATCGACGTATCGTTATTGCAATATCATGGAAACGAATTTGAAGCTGCCCTTCAAGGACGCAGTGATGATCCCCGCCTCAGTGCACTGATGATGGATGATCGGATTAGAGCATTTGAGGGTGATGAGGGGTTGAAGCAAGAGCTTATCACTTTCTTGGTTGCCCATTATAACCGTGAACTCAAAAAAGTCACAACGCAAAATACGGTATCATTCGATCAAAAATCGTATTTAATTCGTCAGTATCGGGATAAAATCGAGCGACTCAAACGGGGTGAATTGGTACCGCTGAGTTAATCTCTCGTTCGCCCTGAGCCTGTCGAAGGGTGAATCCGCTCATGGTTCGACAAGCTCACCACGAACGGAAATGACAATCAATATACGAAAATGACAATCAATATTTAGGAATACAAATGAAAGCCATAGCCTTGTTCAGCGGCGGTCTGGACTCCACCATCGCGGCTAAACTCATCATCGATCAAGGGATCGAAGTGATCGCCTGCAATATCAATACGGGATTCGGTTCGACGAAAGATCGTTTGGCGCACATGCAAAACATGTGTCAGCAAATCGGTGCCGAGTTTCGCAGTGTCGATATACGCGACGAGTATATCCGCGAAGTTCTTTTTACCCCGAAATACGGCTACGGGAAAAACTTCAACCCCTGCATCGACTGCCACGCCAAAATGTTTGAGGTCGCCAAACGGGTGATGGAAGAGTGGGGGGCAAGCTTTTTGATTAGCGGCGAGGTCTTGGGACAACGCCCGATGAGCCAAAACAGCGATTCACTCCAAAAGGTCCTCAATCTCAGCAACTGCGAGGGATTGTTGCTCCGTCCGCTCAGCGCGAAGTCCCTAACGCCGACTATTCCCGAAATCGAAGGGTGGGTGGATCGAGAAAAGCTCGAAAATATCAACGGACGCAACCGTGACCGACAAATGGAACTGGCAGTTCAGTTCGGGCTCAAAGACTACGAAGCTCCGGGGGGTGGATGCTTACTCACCGATGAAAATTTTTCAAATAAAATTCGCGATTTTATCGCACACGATACCTTTAGCGTCGAAGACATTCCGACCATTAAATACGGTCGCCAGCTGCGCCTCCCAGAGAAAGCGAAACTGATCATCGGACGCAATGCGGAAGACAATGAGATTCTCAAAGGGATTGAAAACGAAAAATACCTCCATATCACTACCGATTTGGTCGGTCCTCATGCGCTCATTTCACGCAACGCAAGCGAAAACGATAAACTTTTGGCGGCGAAACTGATATTGGCATATTGCAAAGCAGGCTTTGAGGGGGAACAGACCCTCGATTTCGGAGGAGTTTCACTCACAACGGTGAGCGATCTTTCGCGCAATGATGCGCAAAAGTATATGATCTGACTTATTTAGCAACGCTACAGCCGTAACCCGCTTTTTTAACCGCATCGCACATCTCTTCGGCTTTGGTGCCCTCAGCTGCTTTTACTTCCGCTTTTCCCTCTTTGAGGTAAACGGTGGTCTCTTTGACCCCTTTGACATCATTCAACGAACCTTTGACGTTTTTGACACATGCCGGACACATCATACCGCTTACGTTGAGCTTGACCAACTGATCGGCACTCGAAATAGCTACCAATGCTACCAAGGAGAAAAGAACTTTTTTCATTCGCGAATCCTTTAAATAATTTCATGCTATTGTTTCATAGAACAGTTAAATTTGTGTTAAGTCTTAACACTTTTGTAACAAAAATTATTTATACTACTAATATTTACGAAAAGGTTGCATTATGCACGGTATAGAGTGGTGGCTTATCATTTCGATTGCGTTTGCGGGAAGCTTCGGTCACTGCATCGGAATGTGCGGAGGTTTTATTGTCGCCTACAGTTCTACCAAAATCGATGCCTCTATGTCTCGCAGCGCACAGCTAATCCGTCACGGTGCGTATAATATCGGTCGTGTCAGTTCCTATATCGTATTGGGGATGATTTTCGGCGGAATCGGAGCACTGTTTAGTTTTAACATGCAGACACACGGCATTTTGTTCATTTTTGCCGGGATTGTGATGATTATCACGGCACTGGGAATGTTCGGTCTTTCCAAGCTGATTCATCTGCTGGAGAGAGGGTTTTCAACCAATCCTCTTTTTAAAACTCTCTTTTCACGTCTCATCAAAAGTAAAAGTATTGGAAGTTTTTATGCCTTGGGGGTGATGAACGGCTTTTTTCCGTGCGGATTCGTCTTTTTCTTCGCCGCGAAAGCCGCCGCGTCCGCATCGATCATCAACGGCGGAATCATAATGGCGGTATTTGGGCTCTCTACGGTTCCGACCCTTCTTGCACTGGGTCAATCGGTTAGCTTTTTTAAAGAGATCGCTTTTCGCCAAACGATGAACCGCATCGCCGCTCTGGCGATTCTTATCTATGGGATTTATAGTGTTTACTACGGTTTGGCCTACTTTTTTGACCTTCCGATGTGATAGATTAAAGTATTGATTTAACTTTCGAAACGGCCTCTTCGAATGCCGTTTTATTCAATCCGAAATGCTCGATTAGGCGTAGCGCCTCCATCATCCCCTCTTCAGTGAAAACACCTTTGATATTGGCGGCATGGACAATAACTCCCAATACTTTTGCATAAGGGTTTTGTGTTGATGGATTAGATACCTCACGCAACGCATCGATTAATGCCGATTCGAAGTTCCAATGCTCAAACATAGCGGCCGAAATTTCATAACCGGATGATCCCAGATAAGTGCGCTCTATAGCCTCGATAGATGTTCCGCATTGCGCTATTTCACTTGCGAACAAATCAGAGTTTCCACGTTTAAGGATATTCATAGAGACGGCAAGCTTTCCAAGTTCCATCAAAAAAGCAGCGCTTTGCAAGAGGGGAAGCATACTCTTGTCCACCTGACGATACCACTCTCGTGCTAATGCGGATTGAACCGAAGAGACCGTAGTCAACGCATCGATTGTTGTCCCATAAGGGCTCAAATCGATTGCCATCGTTTTTTTGATTGCACTGGCAGCCGCAAATCCACGGATCATTGCAATTCCAAATAACATAATGGCTTGCGGAATAGAGGATATCTCTCTACTCATCCCGTATAACGGTGAATTGACCGCTTTTAAGATATTGGCACTGAGCATTGGATCGTGCTCAATGACCCGACTTAGCTCATCAATATTGGTATCACTCTTCATACATAATTCTTGAATTTTAATCACAGAATCAGGCAGAGGGGGAAGGGTTTTGATCTCTTCAAGCATACCGATTTTACTCCCTGAACACATTTGTTAAGCAAGAGTGTACAGCGACTCATTTTAAACCCTGATTAGTTTGATACAATTAACGCCATACTAAAGAAGAGACATTTCAAGGAGGCTACATGGCAGGAGTAATGTTTTCATTTTATAATTTTTCATCATTAATCGATCTGAATATCGGGATATCCGATCGATTGGATGAAAACCGTTTCGAGAGTTTCACGATTCTATTTTGCGATTTTACGGGTATTTCTCAACCCATTGTAGAGGCAAATATGCAAAGTTTGCTTCGCACCTCCGATTCCATCGTCCATTGTGAGCACTACTACTTTTTCGTCATGCCCTATACCGATAGATACGGATGCGGAATTGTTAAAAAAATGGTAGAAGATCTTTTTGAACGCACTATCCCCTCTGCAGCGGTTTGCTACCCCTCAAACGGAGAAAATGGACCTGAACTGCTCGAAGCGCTTCACGCGGAGGCTAAAAAGAGCCTTGGTACCGATTTGGATTGCCTTTACAGTGTAGCGAACAAAGAACCGCAACTTTAAAAACGTTGCGGCGTAGAGGTAGGTTTAAACGTATAGTACGGCGAGTGCTTATAGTATTCAATTGCTTCATGTACATCGCCCTTGTGGACAAGATTACGGTCGTATACATAGGTGACATTCGTGCACGGCTGCGCTTTGCACGGTTCAGCTTTTGTCTCTGACACTACCGGAGCGACTGCGCTTTGCGGTGCAGGAGCAACTGCCGGAGTCTCTTTCACCGCTACGACTACCGTTTCTTCTTTTTTAGGTGATGGCTTCTCATCTTTATGCTCTGCAATCGGTTTTACTTCCACAGCCGCAACATGCGATTCGCATACTTTTGGCGTTGTTCGATTCACAGAACGGACAAAAGCATCTTTGCTAATGCTTTTTGCTTTTACGAGATCGTGTTTCGCCGCTTTGATCGACGGATATGCTCCTACGGTTACAATATTGCACTCACCCTCTTTTTTCTTTGTCGAAGGGAGAGCACTTTTTTGTACTTTTTTCTCAAAAGCGGGAGTAATAGAGGCCTCTTTTTGGGCACTGATTGTTTGAATTGTAAATTCCTCCGCACTCAACGTTACACCGAGGGTACCAAATATCATCATTAGGGCTAACTTTTTCATGCTCACTATATCGACACCTTTTCAAAAAAACTTTACTCTTTGGGTTTGCATTGACATTTAAGACCCCTTCGTCGTATAATTGCGCTCCAATAACTTTGGGCCCTTAGCTCAGCTGGGAGAGCGCTTCGCTGGCAGCGAAGAGGTCGTCGGTTCGATCCCGATAGGGTCCACCAGTTCTATTTTATCCCCCTTATTAACATTTGCATAATCAAACCTCACTATAATATCCCTAATTATTTTCTAGAAGGAACCTTATGAAACTTTCTCTTGCGCTTTCTACCCTCGTATTAGCTTCAAATTGTCTATTTGCAGCTCCAACTACCCTCGCTACCGTAAACGGTAATGCTATCACAACAAACGATGCCAATGCCTTTTTAGCAAAAGCGATCCCCGGAATGAGTTTTGATAAGCTTGATCCAAAGATGAAACACCAAGTGGTGGAACAACTCGTCAATCAATCTCTCATCAAAAATGAAGTTCTCAAAAGCGGGCTTCAAAATACTCCGGCCTTCAAAGCGCAATATGCAGCTATCAAAGATGATTTGGCCGTAGATATGTGGATCAAACAGCAAATGAGTAAAATCACGGTAACCGATAAAGAGACGAAAGATTTTTACGATGCAAACAGCGATAAAATGAAACAGGGGGATAAAAAAGTCCCTTATGAGCAGGCCAAAAAAGAGATTTCACAATACATCAAAGTAGAAAAATTTAAAGCGCTCATGAATAAAACAACCGAAAGCCTCCGGACTGCGGCAAAAGTTGAAATAAAAATCTAAGTTTTTTAAAACACGTGCGCATCACAAAATCGTTTTTTCTCTCGATAGGTATCCATTTTGGACTCGCGGTTCTCTTAATCGGAATATTCAGTGCAGTCCAAAAAAACCTATCCGATTCGCCTCAAAAAATCAAACTAAAACTGTTGTTGGATACCTCTTTTCCAGAACCGGCTGCCTCCCCTTTGCCTCAGCCAAAACAACCCGTACAAAAGCTTTCAGCCCAACCCATACCGCATCAGCAGCCTAAAATCAGCCCGCAGATGAAAACGGCTGTACCTCCAAAAGCGGTACAACCCTCGCCCATAACAGCTCCGCAGCCGATTCCGACAGTTACCGCTCCTCTACAAAAACCGACTGAAACGATTCCCGTTTCGACACCAAAAGCACCGCCGCCGCCACCACCTGCGCCGAAAGTAGAAGAAAATTACGAAGAGGAAAATCTCGGAAAAATCCGATCTATCCTCGCAGAGCGGTTAAAATATCCCAAAAATGCCCTTCGACTAAAACAACAGGGGGAATGTATAGTGACATTTACCCTCGAACCCAGCCGTGAAGTGAATCAAATACGGATCACCCAAAGCTCAGGCTTCGATATGTTGGACGATGCGGCAAAAGAGTTGATTGAAACTTCATCAAGCGAGTTTCCAAAACCAAAAAAATCGGTCCGTATCAGTGTCCCGATCTTGTACAAACTCCGCTAACTATCCTCTCGCCGCCAAACCGATCGAAAGGGCTTTTTCTATCTCATGGGCATGTTCGGGATTTTGCATCCGAAGTGTTTTTTCAAACCGTAAGATTAGCTTGGAATCGGTATGAGGGTGGATACACAA
>NZ_JAEMQA010000109.1 GCF_022759005.1 Sulfuricurvum sp.
CGGATGACTTAGGTAGGCAAAAAGGGCAGAATGGTGGGTAGGCACTCCCGTATTGGTCTGCATATTATACTACAGTTCTCTCGTATAGTCGAAAAAAGGAATTTCCATAAGTGTTTGCAGTGTAACGCGGAATTTTTCGTCAATGTTTAATAGTACCGATACACTTTCTGTCAAGGTACTATAGGAATACCGTTTGCAGACATTAATTATTTCCACAATTCCCGATTCTAATAAAAATCAATAACGTTTAACGGAAGCTCCGACTAGATACTAGAGCGTGTACATAACTGAACGTCGAAAAACTAAAAATCGTAAGGTAGGATCTACGTCTAGAGAATTGTAGTCGCGGATAGCTTGTAATTTAGCTGTCAATGATTAGCAGTCAAGAATAGCTTGTAATCATAGCTGTTGTTGACAGCTCTCGACGTAGACCGTCTACCTTTTTATTTCCATTTTTTAATCTTTTCTAATTGCGACGACACTCGGAAATTAGGGGCGTTCAAGTTCAACATATATAAACGTATAATAAGTACAGCAGATAATGACATCGTTTCGTTCTTATCGACGCGGATAATATTCCAATGTCGAACTCAGCTTCTCCTGCTTAAACGAAAGGCGGAAATGAATGCAAAGTATACAAATGATAATAATAATAATAATAAACGCTGCGTGACATCGCATCTCACAGTACTTGATGAACGGGATTCTGTTCGCGGGCAAGTCAATCGAGAGGTAAATATTCAAACGAACGATCGTGATATGATGAGAAAAGAGTACTGAGGAACCGGATTCAGTACTTCAGCGGGGTTGTCATTAACATTTTTTATGCTAGAGCAGTATTCGACACAATGTATATCAATTTCTTCATAAAGGATTATTATACGGTTTTTATATCGTTCGTCCGTCCGTCCTTGAATGGAACTCCATTCTTGACATAGATATTTTTTTGAAGGAAAAAGAAAAAAATGAAACGATGGTCGCCCCTCATTACAAGTTCTCTGATACATATTGTAAATATAACATGTAGAGGTTTACGAAGTCTCAAAAACACAAAGCATTCGCTTTGCTTTGAATGCGACCCATGCTTTCGAATAAAAGTACTCAGGGACAGTATTGTTTCAATAAAAGCATGAATAAAAATCATACAAGTATTTAGACCTTGCGGAAGAAGATTTAGCGAGTTGCGCGTATAGTACTTCACTATAGAAATGTTTTTTAGCTCTGTGATAAGAAGTAAGTCTGCTAACGTTATGGCTCTACAATTTTTTTAGTTCATGTCTCATATGGACGTATTTTTCCCGGCTGTTTTGAAAAGACTCGTATGTTCCTTTGCTTTGAGTGTACACGCGCAGTTATTATTGAATACAAACGTTTTCAGTATACGCGCGGTTAATGAACAGAAACGTTTGCAGTACATTGTCGTCTTTTTAAGCTTCAAGATAGATCTCGTGGAGTACGTGACCGAACGTGAGGGCAATAAAAATTCCAGAATCGGTCTTGATTTACGTGACAAAAGAGCTTTTAATGACTATGAGATATCCAGTTTTTCTCGTTCTACATTTTCCTCCGATGGATGTACGTTTTTGAACAACTTGAATCTCACCGAGGTATTTTCACGTCGCAAGCAGAAAGATTTAATACGGTCAGTGTAAACAAAGTTCGAACAAATGAACGATTTTTCGGCAAATTAACATCTTCATTTTCTCATTTTATAGTGAAAAATGGCGCAAATATGGAAAGACAAAAAACGAGAGGGTGCATTTTGGAGGTTGTGGCATTCAATAAAACATTTTGTGTTCAGTACAATATACTTTTGGGCGTATCGGAGTTTCTTTGTTGTAAATAAAAGACAACAACTGTATGCTTATTGGAGTGAAACCATGATGCTCGAAATGCCGATCATTGAAAAAAAAGATTAAAATTCAGTTTATTGTCTTATAGCTAGCGCATTAAAAATGTGTGTAAAAGTAAATCACTTTTTGGAAAGGTAGTTCAAGTTAAAAACAAAAGATAAATTTTAGCATATTTTTTTGGAAACGTCAATTACGAAGTTAATATACAAATGAAAAATAAGAGAGAGAGAGATTTTTTCAGAAAACTTATAAAATGAAAATGTAAATAATGAAATATGAAAAAAGAGAAAAAGGTAAAACAATTTAGACACGTACATTGTTCACACCAATCTGTTTTCGAGCGCTTGAATAGAAAATCAGGAAACGAAGCGTTCGGTTTCACTTCTCCATTTTTATACAATCGGGACTTTCCTTTTCCAAGTACGACTTCCTGAGGCAATCCAGTCCGTCAGCCATGTCAGATTTCCGAGTTTCTGTTTTTTAATCAAAAATAAGAAAACAATAAATGAAAATTTCTGACTATAACAACCAGACTTTTTTTGTTACTTACAAACATGCGCCACGCGCTGATTAGACCGGGAAGAGCTCTGCGGTCAGTTTCGTGACAATAGAAAATGTCACTCTGTTTTTCCGCGGCATAGTTAAAGGTGCCAGCGAGTTGGTCGGCTCCGAAGGGGAAATCGTAATAAAGCATGTTGCCTCCGGGGTTCAACAGCCTTCCTAAAAATGGAAAATGAATAAAATTGTTAAAAAATTTACCTGAAGCTCTCAAAAAAGGGGTATTTGTTATTACTTACTTTCTTGCACGCTGTAATGGACAATTAACAGCTTGCATTCCCCTGAATTCCATCTCCCGGCAATGATGTGTCTATCTCTGGGATGATGCGCCATAGTCATCGTCTCAATATTCAAAGACGCGGGGATTTCGGTGTTTTCGGAAAGCACTGTTTTCAAGTATTCCGCGGATTCTTCGGAGCTGCAGAAAATTTTCATGCCTCCGGCGCTCTCTTCTTCCATACGTTTCACTGAAATAAGAAAAAGTTATTAAATTCTTGAAGTTAAGTTGCTGTTTGTTGTAACTTACTGTTTGGAATTATGAAGGTTTCCCAGAGATATTCGGGTTTGTCTGGGGCGGTATCAATACGGTGAAAGGTCACCCACATTTGCCTTTCGGTGGGAGAACGCATAGCCGCCAAAGTTCCAAATCTCGGATCTTTACTCCTATCCCAATTGTGAGGCCTCCACAATTCCCATGCTTCTTGTTGTTGAGCCATTTCGTTTTACCGAAATTGTACAAATAAAATGTCTTCACTCAAAATCAGAAACGGATCACCGAAAAATCAAGTGAACTTGAGAAAAGTCAATGATGTAATGATACAAACAAAGTACGACTTCAATATTTGCACCGGATTGACAGGTCATTTGCATATGCGCGGAACTCCCTCTTGCGATTTTTTCTCAAAGACTTTTTTCTCCATACTGTATCTTGAGCGGGAACTTTGAAAAAGACAATGTGCGCGTACGTATGCGTTGCACGTAACTCTCTCTAATTCAGAACGTTCTTGGTAAGAAGAATCGGTTTTTTGAATCAGTTTCTTTGTCACATCGGAATAGATTGGTCAAATTGTTTTCAGTTTTATGTCAGATAGCCGCTGTTCTTAATACCATTTAATCTTATTATTCGAAGAAGAAATGAGGTGTAGATATGAAGATGCATTTCTGTGACTTCAATTTTGCAAAACAGCGGATCGATTTTATTCGTGTAAGAACGCACAATTTTCTGAATGGTGAGCACTTCATGACCTTTAATGTGAAGAGATGTCCCATTACCGATAACTTCAAATGGAACCTTGCTTTGGCGGCGAATTGCTCCACGTTGATCACAAGAATGGGCACTATTGTCGAGATTTGTGCCAGATGGAATCAAACCTCCGAAAGCATTTTATGCAGTGAACTGTGTAAGCATTGCAGGGAAATCGAAATCGATCTCCAAAACTTGCCAGTCGGATGTATAAGAGTTGAAATCATGTTGCGACGGTCGGATATAGAAGACAAAATTTTGGTTACGCCGCATAGCTGTATTGCGGCGTTAAAAACGAACACGGTGCTGCAGGCAAAAAGGGTATTAATTACCCCATTCACTTACGTGCACAGACAAACATGCAGTCCTCAGTGCAAGAATGTCGTGAAAACATTGGAGCAAATCAGCACAAAACCCCTAACCCTGTCTACTTGTCGAGCAATGATTGATGAAATGAAAGCAGAACTTTTCGTAAATGGCCCGTTCATGGATAATTGGTGTCTTCATCACGCAGTAGACAATATCTGGGCTATGAGACAGTCGTTTAAAAAGTTAGAGGTTACAAAAAAATTTGGTTGTGCGTAGTGAATGATGCGCCAAGTTGCGGTATTTTTATTAATGCCGAATTATTAATTGATGTACATTCATTCTTTGTTTACGTGGGCAGTCATTTCGTTCGATTTCTAACTCGGTTTGATTCTATGCTTGACGTTTCTAATTTAGTTGCGTTTGTTGTTCAATAAAGGACTTTGTTGCAACGCCGCAATGATGGAAACACTTCTTCCTTTAATTTGTTCGTAGACGAGTTATTACTCAATGTTTCCGTATGCTATGCTTGCTTTTGAACCATTTGAATATTACAGTTCATATTAAACGACTTGAGTGAACACGTTGGAATCAATGTTTCTATATGCTTGCTTTTGAACCATTTGAATATTGCAATTCATATTGAAGAGACTTGAGTGCAATATATAAAACACGTTGAAATAAAAATTATCGTGCGATGAATAAAAGTAACTGCGGCTGTTTGTTAAGTACAACTCGGATTCTTCTTTATCAAAATACGAAATTGAAAAATGGGAAACGTCAGTATATAAATCTTGATATGATTAACGTCCATCAACCAGCACGTACTGAACAATACTCATCAATACCCGCACGTACCGAACAGTACTCATCAATATGAATAAGAAACCGGGAAAGAATATCGTATCTACAGGGTTAACGAAATATACGAAAATGGATCTGAAGTCATTTGACAATTCTCAGCCAAAGAAAAATCAGCTTCCAATATAGTCCAAATCATGGCATTCTCAAGTAAGAATAATATTTTGTTATGCTGCATTTGTTGGAAAAATCTAGCTTTACATTCGCCGACGATAACTGAAAAAGTGGAAGTCGTGTATTCACAGTGTTGTAGGCGACTGTTTCATCGAACTTGTTTAGCGGGACTACGAGAGCAAGAAAGGTATTAATCGATTTTGAAGTTTGTTACAATTAACGAGGTTAAACAGTTTTATTTCCTTTAAAAGATTTTGCTATTGCCACCTCTCGAATCAGCAATTGACATCAGACATAAACAATTGTGTTGATATCTTCCATGTACCTTGTGATCATTGCGAAGTCCTACAAAAGAATTATCACGAGATGATTGAAACATTTTTGAGCACGCTGTCAAATCTTTTGAAATCCTGCATAATGGCTGCAGAAAATGAAATAGTGCTACAGGGCTTACAGAATGAATTGCTTTCAACGAAGGAAAAAATGGAAGATGCAAGAAGCTCAATCCAACATTACAAGAAGAAAGAAAAAAAAGCACGTCAAGAACTTCAATCAACCAAAAGAAAATTAGAGGCACTCGAAGAACAAGAAAAGTCGAAAAAAAGGGCAAGGCTTTCATATTTTATTTAAGGAATGTGTATCTCTAATTCGTGTCATGCATTTTTGAAAAAACAAAAGCTTTGATGGACCTTCTGAATTAATGAGAAAAAGGTAAAAATAAAAAATTATGAAAAAAATAGATGACAATTCTCACACAGATTTCCTAACTACAACCGCCGTCGCGTGACACCACATCTCACAGTACTTTATAAAGCGGATTCTTTTCGTGGATCTCACAGTACGAAGTACAAAAAGATGACCTTTCGTACTGAACGTATGCATAAATAATAGAGAGAATCGGCGTTCACATTCACATGCAATTGCTTCCTACAAAAGGATCATACGTGATAATCATTATAAAATAAAGATGGATGGATTACAGGAAGTGCCAGCAGCAGCTCACAAAGTTTCTCAGTTTATTTTTCGACTTTACGCGAGAATGTGCAGATTTTTGCCGAGTCCACCAATCTTTTGCAAAAATGAAGTTGTGCCAAGTGCTTTCTGCGTTTTTCGGACTTATTGAAATTTCACAAGGGTTGTGTTATTTGGAAAAAAGTAATCATGTTACAGAGAAAACAGAGAATACATATGATGTATGCTTGAGCGTTTTGACAAGTAACATTGTTTTTCCAAAAATCCGCCATCTATTCCTATTACAGACCATCAACAATGTTGACTGGTCTGTTTTAACCTACAAATACCCCAATTTGGAAGTGAGTATAATACAATATTACAAAAAACAATTGAAAAAGTACATTTCTTTTTTAAATAGATGATACTGTGTTTGAAACCTGGAGCGATCGACGGGACACACAATCTCCCCTATTCCTGCTTCACAGGCGAGGAACTGATACCGAAAAAAATAAAATTGCGAGGTTGCATCTCTTGTGGTCAAAGCAAAGACAAAACTTTTCCAGAACTTAAATGGTCATTTCCTCAAATACACACGTCACCCCCACAAGCGGCAGCTCTATTGACAATTATGCTTCTTGGTTTGTTGGTTTGCTTCGGAATTGCCGCGGCTCTAATTGTTTATAAACACAGATCCGTCAATAATGAACAGAACCTGAGGGCAACCAATTTACGGTTTAATCAAGGCTGCAGCCAAAGTATTATTGAAATTGGCAATTCACAAACCTTATCGCCTCTGAACCAGAGTTCAAGACGCCAAGAAGAAATTCCGCCATCTACATTCCCCCCACCGCCACCATTCAAAGCATATCTTGTACTACCGTCAAGGTGGTTACAAGATGAGCAAGGAACCCTAATCACAGAGCTTCAAAATGCTATAAAAAAGTTGAAGCCGCCAAATACTGCATCACTTCCAAGAAACGGGATGAAGGTTACAAGATTTTAAAGAATTGAAACTACAAAACAGTATTCAAAAAACTAATCTGAAAGTATTTATTATTTATTACTAATTTCGGGTCTTTTATGAAAATAAATATCCCGTAATTGGTTCAACTCGTTGAACCACAATCTGCTTTGATGCGGAGGTTTTCGAATTACAATACTCAATATTTTTGTTCCTTCAAAGAAAGAAAATGTCCGAAGTCATTTGATTCAATGTCGACACAGCCAGTCTTATAAGCGTATAGGAATCAGGTACTGAGCTGTACGTTGATGCGGCGAAATGCAAGCAGAGTAAAATAAAATGAACATTCCTTCACGTTGAGAATCTCATCACGCGCAACAATACTGTCGAATCCGCTGTCCCGATATTTATACAATTGATAAAAAAAGTGATCGACACCTTAACGCTACAAAAAATTCCATCACGCACGTAGAGAATCTAGATGAGACGGTCATGAGCGGATGAATAACAAAGGCGTGTAATATCTATCTATGATTCGAGTCCTTCGGATATTTCAAGTCTGTCACGCATGCAAATATATGAGAAAGTTTATACAAACGTGATGCGTACAGTTAGAAAAATTGATACCAATTGGCTAAAGAACCTGCTTACATTCTCGTTCGTAAAAATGATATAGAGTCAAGTTGCGTATGTGACAATCATGGTATTATATACACGCGCACAGCGCGGCTTTTTATTGTAAGGGAACTCTACATCGAAAGAAAAAGCAATGAATCTAAATCGAAAAGTACTCTACAAAATGATAAGAATCAAATGCATGCAAGCAAGACGAGAACCAATCTCGACACGCGCGCAGCATTACTTTGTGTCGAAGCCTTTGGCATCTATCCCGATATTTATGCAATTCAATAAAAACTGAAATCGATCCGCGC
>NZ_JAEMQA010000065.1 GCF_022759005.1 Sulfuricurvum sp.
AACTCCTATTTTTTTCTCATCATAGCTGACATTGGAATTTACAGAAAATATTTTAGGCTATCAGTAACGTCTCATGATTTTCTCACATTAGAACTATAAAATTCGATTGATTTTATAATAGAGGAAATTACAATGAAGTGGGGTGCAGTTATTTTCATCACATTTTTATCTTTGTCTCTTTATGGTGCAATGGGGTCATCTGTAAGTGTTCCTGTGCGTGAGCA
The DNA here is from genome assembly GCF_022759005.1 of Sulfuricurvum sp. Lineage (GTDB taxonomy): Bacteria > Campylobacterota > Campylobacteria > Campylobacterales > Sulfurimonadaceae > Sulfuricurvum. Next base: position 225 of record NZ_JAEMQA010000065.1, read on the forward strand.
TTTAAAATATACATTCGGAACGTATAAAAATCATACAATCCAAACTATGGACAAGGATCAGTATTACAAATCAATTGCACCGATGAAAGAAGATAAGATTCGTACGCATCTTATACAAGAGGGGTATAGTGTCCGCGAGATTAAGCTAAGGGATATTGCTTCTGAATTAGTCTATCAAGTATATGTTACAGATACGGCGGCAAACCATTTACGCCTTTATGTGGATCCGAGCAATGGGTCAATTTTAAAAACGGAAACATTACAATGAAATTGAAATGGGCATACAGTTTAGTATTGATCCCTTTTTTGGGGCATGCGATCAGCTTTAACGAATTGACCAAACGTGCATCTGAAGTGTCGGAAGAGATCATAGAATCCAATGGACGGGCAAATGCTATTGATTTCGAAAAAGCTTCGGCGTTGGCGAGTGACCCGTTGAGTATTGAAACATCTGCACGAAAAATCAAAGCGGATAATACCAATGACAGCGGTACAGAATACGGTTTTATGCTTGATTATGCATTTAAGCTTCCTTCGTTTCAATCAGCTAAATCGAATGAATTTGATGTGCAAAAAAAAGGGATAGAGTACGAAACCTATACTCGAAAAGGGCTGCTGCAAGTTGCGTTAAAAAGGGGATGGCTTTTGTATCAGTTAGAGTATCAAAGAAGCCTCATCTTGAGTGAAAAACGTGATTTTTCCTATCAAGCCTTTCAAATCGGAGAGAAAAAGTTCAAAGCCGGACGGTTGTCGCAGCTGGAGCTTTTACGTTTAGAAAATGAGTATCAAAGTACTCTGCAAGAGCTTGCAGCCGTATCGATGGAAGCCGAACACGCACAGCACTATCTCAAAGAAGTGGTTATGTCGGATCAAGAAGTGATGGTGGATGATTTGAATTTCGCATTTATATCTTCTGTAGCGTTGGAAGAGCGTTTGAAAAAAGCACCGTTATTGAAATCGCTTGATCTTCGTATCGATGGATTAAATGCTCAAATCGCTACACTGCAACATTCGAAGATTGAATCGTTTTCAGTGGGAGTTGGAATGACTCAGGAACCTATCCAGAACAGTTGGGATGTACGATTGACGATACCTTTGGCCATCAGCAGTAAAAACGAAAATAAGATAGCTGCATTGATGAGCGAGCGGAGTGCTTTGGTCAATGTACGAGACGTGATCCGGCAAAAACTGCAATTAAGCGTTCAGGGACTCTTCGAGCATTTGAAAGAGCGGGAAGAAAACATAAAAAAATTAGCTGACAATGAAAAAAAATACGAAACACTCTTTACGATGGCGCACAAAGGGTATGAGGGGGGAGTGATCGGGCAGTTTGAGTATTTGGCGTCTAAAAATGCTTATTACGATGCCCGCTTGCGCACATTGCAGATGAAACAAAATTACATTGAAGAGATGGCAGTTATTGAAGAAAAGATAGGGGAGATTTGGTAATGAAAAAAAGTATTTTTTTGCTCATGATCGCTACAGCGATGATGGCAGATATAAAAATGAGTGATGCTCAGATGAAAAAGATGGGGATCGTGGTTCAACCGGTTCGAGAGATTAAATCAGAAGCTATGGGGCCTTTTATCGGAGCGTTTGATTATAACGATAAAGGAGCCCGAAACTATACCCTGAGTTCAGAAGCAACGGTCGCGGAATTGATGAAACAAACCGGTGATACGGTCAAACAAGGTGAAGTAATTTGTACCATTGCCTCTTCCGAACTTCTTGCAAGCAGTTATGAACTCAAAGATCTACGCAACCGACTCAAACTAGCTCAAGAATACGCCAAAAAAGATCAAGCTTTGTATCAAGACGGGGTTATCTCATTACGTGAATCGCAAAAAAGTGCATTGGAGGTTATGAGTTTAAAAGCGAAAATCGGAGAAATAGAGAATCGTTTTGTTTTCTCCGGTGCGGATATCTCTCCTAAAAACGGGATGATGTTTGCTATACGCGCTCGTCAAAGCGGCATACTCGCACACGCCCCCCTAAAAGCAGGAGAAAAAATTGAGCCCTTTATGCCCTATTTAAAAATAGCGCGAGCAAATGCATTGAGCACTTACATAAAGATTCCGCCAAAAATGATCGGAAGTATTCAAAAAGGGGCTGCGGTCATGGATAAAACCGGTAAAGAAGTTGGAAAAATTACTGCAATATCATCCGGTGTCGACACAATGAGTAATTCTGCAACCGCTATCGCCGTATTAAATTCAAATAATAACTATCGAGCGGGGACGTCAGGAGAATTCTATATTGCTTCCGTACAAACGGATAAATGGATATTGCTTCCTACGTCATCGGTAACAAAATACAAAAAAAATGACATCTGTTTTGTCAAAAATGCCAATGGATTTACACCCCAGATCGTAGAGGTTCAAAAAACCTACAAAGATCATGTTGCGATCAAACCCTCAGGGTTAAATTCAACCTCCAAAGTAGCGACGGATGGGATCATTACCCTTAAAGGGGCATTGAACGGCTTGGGATTTGAATAATGATTAACTCTATTATTGAATTTTCTCTCAAACAGCGTCTGATTGTTATTCTTCTCTCCTTAGCGCTTTTCGGGTACGGAATATACTCATTTTATAAAATACCGATTGATGCATTCCCCGATATTTCCTCTACACAGGTCAAAATTATCTTGAAAGCGCCGGGAATGACTCCCGAAGAGGTGGAAAATCGTGTTGTAAAACCTCTAGAGGCTGAGTTATTGGGGCTGGAAAATGAAAAGCTTCTGAAAAGTACCTCTAAATATGCGATTGCCGATATCACTATCGATTTCAATGACGGCTCCGATATCTATCGTGCCCGCGCTCAGGTTGCTGAAAAACTTGCATCCCTTTTGCCGACGCTTCCAAGTGGTGTTGAGGGGGGGATGGCACCGATTACGACCCCTTTGGGTGAAGCATTCATGTTTACGATTGAAGGGAATGTGAGCCAAAAAGAGAAACGGGAACTGCTTGATTTTGTCATCCGTCCTGTTTTGCGGGGAGCAAAAGGGGTGGCAGATGTGAATGCTCTGGGCGGCGAAGCGCGTGCAATCGTCGTGCAACCTGATTATACCGCAATGCGTAATTTGGGAATCCCTTTGAGTCTTCTCAAAGAGACGTTGGAAAAAAACCTCAAAAATGACGGTGCAGGGCGTGTTGATGCAAGTGAAGAGAGCTATTTGGTCAAAGTACAAAGCGGTGTAAAAGATGCCGGTGAAATTGCCAACATTACCATTCATTCCCATAGCGGTCCGATCCGAATCGGGGATTTTTGTGAAGTTCGAGATGATGCCCGTACGCGATTGGGATACGTCACAAAAGACGGTGTCGGAGAAGCGACAGAAGGATTGATCCTCACACTAAAAGGGGCAAATGCCCAAGAGACTATTGCGCAGATTAAAGAACGATTGGATCAGCTTAAATCGCAACTTCCTGCAGGTGTGAAAATTGTCCCGTTTTACGATCGAAGTAATCTGATCGAAAAAGCGGTCGGTACCGTGTCAAAAGCATTGGTAGAAGCTATTGTGCTAGTTATCGTTTTGTTGATGGTTTTTTTAGGTGACGTACGTGCTGCGATTGCAGTTAGCGTCATTTTGCCGTTTTCCATTGCGATTGCTTTTTTATTGATGAAGTATTTTGGGCTAAGCGCCAATCTGATGAGTTTGGGCGGGTTGGCGATAGCTATCGGTATGTTGGTTGATTCTGCGGTTGTAGTCGTTGAAAATTCTTTTGCCAAATTAAGTGAAAACAACACCTCTTTGCCAAAATTGCATCAAGTATACCGCGCAACTCAAGAGGTGAGCACGGCTGTTTTTAGCGGTATTTTGATTATCGCCGTGGTATTTTTGCCGTTATTGACATTGGAAGGGCTGGAGGGCAAACTATTTGCGCCTGTCGCCATGACGATTGTTTTCGCACTGTTCGGATCTCTTCTTCTCTCATTGACACTCATTCCGGTTGTGAGTTCATTGGTATTGAGAAGTACCCCGCACAAAGAGACCTTCATCGGAAGCTTTTTTGCTCGCTTGTATGAACCGATGCTTGATTTTGCATTGAATCGTACAAAACTCCTTTTTAGCGGTGCTGTTGTTTTTTTGATTATTAGCTTTACATTATTTGCATTTGTGGGAAAAAGCTTTATGCCGACGTTGGATGAGGGGGACATTGTTTTAGGAATCGAGACTCCGCCTTCGATTTCCCTTGAAAAATCCAAAGAACTGAATCTTGCGGTACAGCGTACACTGATAGAAAACATTCCGGAAATCAAAACCATTGTCGCACGTACCGGATCGGATGAACTCGGGTTGGATCCTATGGGGTTGAATCAAACCGACACGTTTATCACGTTGAAGCCGCAGACTGAATGGCAAGCTAAAAACAAAGAAGAGATCAAAACCAAGATTCAAGAATCGCTCAAAAATTTCCCCGGCATCAGTTTTAGCTTTACACAACCCATTGAGATGCGTATCTCTGAAATGTTAACCGGATCACGTGGGGATTTGGCAATCAAAATTTACGGGAACGATATTGATACATTGAACGCATTGAGTCAAAAGATTGCTGATGTGTTGGGTGAGGTAAAAGGATCGTCAGAAGTTTTTACAACGCTTAACGAAGGGGTAAGTTATCTGAGTGTAAAACCCAATCGCACTGAATCGGCAAAGACCGGTGTAGATACAGCTGAGCTGGAACTTTTTTTGAAAACGGCTTTGGAGGGAGTTACGATTGATGAGCTATCTGTAGAAAATACGAGAATTCCAGTTCTCATGCGATTGGATAGTGAAGTATCGCAGGATATGGAGCTTTTTAAATCGTTAGAACTCCCTTTAAGCGATGGGTTTTCCGTACCGATTTCGAGTGTGGCTCAAATCGAAACGAGTGAAGGTGCTTTGAAGGTCGATCGAGAAAATGCCAAACGATACAGTACGGTTCGGGCCAATGTTGAGGGACGTGACCTGGTTGGTTTTGTCGAAGAAGCGAAACAAAAAATCAATACGAATGTCAAACTTCCAAATGGATACACCATCGTCTATGGAGGACAGTTTGAAAACCAACAGCGCGCTGCCGCAAAATTGATGACAGTGATCCCGATTAGTATCGGTATAATTTTTCTGATTTTATTCTTTACATTCCGTTCGGTAAGCTCAACGACCCTTATTTTGCTCAATATCCCGTTTGCCGTTACAGGGGGGATTATTTCGTTGTATTTCAGCGGAGAGTATCTCTCGGTACCGGCTTCAGTCGGGTTTATTGCTCTTTTTGGGATAGCTGTGCTTAACGGTGTCGTGATGGTGAGTTATTTCAATACGTTGCTGGGAAGCGGTTATTCGATCGACGATGCCGTTGCTGAGGGTGCACGCAGACGGCTTCGACCGGTTTTGATGACGGCGTTTATCGCTGCGTTGGGATTGCTGCCATTGTTATTCGCAACGGGTGTGGGAAGTGAGATCCAAAAACCGCTCGCCATTGTTGTATTGGGAGGATTGGTGACATCGACGATTTTAACGCTTTTGATTCTTCCGCCTGCATTTAAAATGATCTACAAAAGAGGCAAATGATGCATTTAACGAGCATGGATATTTATTTTGAGATTACTAATAAAGATATTTTAGTTGATTTATTATTGGAGGAAGGTTATGATGATTTTTATTTTTTCCCTTGCAAACGATACAGTGCCGGAGCCTTTTTGATTAGCGCTGAGGAACAGGTGAGTGCGAGACGGGATTTTGGATTATTTCGTCTTTTTTTGCATAAGACGGAAGCCATCGTTCTCTCAGGAGTCATCAAAAGGGAACTAAAAGATAAAACTATCAAAATATTTCTGAATGAGCTAAAAGAGCTATAAATGCGGATACTAATTGCTGATGATGAACCGGAACTTCTTGAATTATTAAAACTTTCTCTACTCAAGGAAGATTGGATAATTGATACAGTTGATGATGAAAAAGAAGCCAAGACGTATTTGGATGCTTATACATACCAGATTTTTATTGTAGATCGAACATTTCATGGAAAAGATTGTGTACGCGATTTGATTAGCTACGGAAAACATAAAAATTCTTTAATGGGAATTTTGGTGCTCAGTGCATTGGGGAATATAGATGAAAAAGTCCAAGGACTTGAATACGGTGCAGATGATTACATGGAAAAACCATTCGATATAAAAGAACTTAGAGCAAGATTGATCGCTTTATCTAGACGTTATGTACCAAAAATAAAAATATTTGAAAATATTGAGATTGATGGATATGCTAAAAAAATAAAAAAATCTGGAGATGAAATTCTTCTCAGTAGTAATGAACAAAAGCTATTTTTTTATCTTTTGGAGAGAGGAGGCGTTGTTTCGCGTGATGAGATAATGGATGCGCTTTATGATAACCCACAAAATATTACTTCAAATTCTATTGATGAACTGATTGGGCGTATACGTCGTAAACTAAATCCTAGTATTATTAAAACGATTAAAACACGAGGATACATGATTGCAATTTAATTGGGCGAAGTCGTTAAAGTTTAAAATTGTTCTTGTCTTCGCTATTGGACTAGGTGTTGCATTTAGTATAAATTTAATCATTGCTATAAAAACTATTCATTCTCAAAAAGAAGAGGATGTAGAAAAAGTATTGACACATCTTCTTGTTGAAAGTAATGATGAATATATCCATTCGGTATTGACACCCTCAAGTGACCTAAATTTTCTTTATAGTATCCCGCATAATATAATGATTATATCGGATTCTGAAGTAAATCAGCTCCGTTTTATCATCTTGACGAATCCGTATAGAACAAATAACCGGTTTGTTGCAGCATCTATCAAACTGAGTAACAATTATTACTTGAATGCAATTAGTGATCATGAAAAAATTGACACAGCTACTTATAAATATGCTCAGTTATTGCTGCTCCGTTATGGGATCTCGTTAGTAGTTATTTTGTTCATTGTTATCATCGCCCTTGATTATTATATGCGACCATTAGAACAACTGGTAGTGAAAACAAAAATGTGGAAACGTGAGGCTCCTCTTGATTTTGTTTTGGATGATGCTTCTACAGAAATCAAAGAAGTTTCGAGCGCTTTTGCTGTTTTGGTAAAGCGGTTAGAATCATACCGTTTGAAAGAAACGGAGTTATTCAAAGAAGCTGCTCATGAACTTAAAACTCCATTAGCTTTGATGAGATCGAGATTAGACGTATATGAACAATCGGATCAATATGAAAAAAACAAATTTATTAGTGAGTTGAGCAAAGATTTAGATCGATTAACGACAGAATTAAAAAGTGTTTTATTTTTAGAA
>NZ_JAEMQA010000042.1 GCF_022759005.1 Sulfuricurvum sp.
TGCCGTTTTTGGGATTTAGCAACCGGTGAAAAAATGGATAAAGACCGTTTTCGTCAAGGTCTCGGCGGGTTAAAAGTCGCGTACGAAGAAGTATTAAACAGAATTTTGGGGTAATCAAATGAAAGCTATTGTAAATGTATTTTTAAAAAACGGCGTGTTGGACTCTCAAGGAAAAGCGGTACATCACGCGCTTGCAAGTCATGGTTTTGAAAGCGTGAATGACGTACGTGTCGGCAAACAGATCATCATTGAGATGAACGAGAGCGATGCCGCTACCGCAAAAGAAAAAGTTGCCCACATGTGTGAAGAACTTTTGGCCAATACCGTTATCGAAGATTATGAGATTGAGATCCAAGCATGAAAGTCGGTATTATCCAATTTCCCGGTACAAACTGTGAATACGATACCCAACATGCCTTCGCATCTTTAGGATGTGAAACGGAAATTCTCTGGCATAAAAACGATACGATCCCATCAGGGTGTGATCTTGTCGTTGTAGCCGGCGGATTTAGCTATGGAGATTATCTTCGCAGCGGTGCAATCGCCAAAATGTCTCCGATCATGAAAGCGCTCAAAGTATATGCCAATAACGGCGGAAAAGTATTGGGTATCTGTAACGGCTTTCAAGTCTTGACCGAAACGGGACTTCTTCCGGGTGCACTCAAACGCAATGAGGGGCTTCACTTTATCTCTCGCCACCACCACCTCAAAGTAATTAACAATGATAACGATTTTCTGCGCCATTGTTCAATTGATCAAGTGTTGAACATTCCGATTGCGCACCATGACGGTAACTTTTACATTGATGAAAAGGGCCTCAAAGAGCTCTATACTCACAATCAAGTGCTTCTCAAATATACCGATGCCTCCGGAAAAATCGATAATCCGAACGGTTCGGTCGATAGCATCGCCGGAATCTGCAATAAAACCAAAAACGTATTCGGCCTCATGCCGCATCCGGAGCGCGCAATGGAAGCCCTTTTGGGCTCGGATGACGGAAAAGCAATGTTAGAGGGGTTCATAAACGCTTGAAAGCTTTAGCACTTTTGTTTTGTCTGATCGGACAACTTCTTATTGCAGAGCCTTCGGTACTCACCGACCCTCAATCCACCGCTGACAACTCTGCACAAACCGACCAAGACGGGGGAACGGATATCAATACCCTTTTTTCCGGAGTTAATACACAAGGAAAACTTAAATTAGAATTCAACAATCTCCCATCTCACCCTTACGTCGGTGAAATCATAGCCGTAAATGTCAAACTAACTCCGGTGGATTTGGCATCCGGTAATGTAGAGTATACCCTTAACAATGAATCGGGTGTTCGTATTTTCAGCGATACACCGCGGCGAAGTATTAAAGAAGACGGAGTATTTGACACATTTTATTTTCTTGTTCAGTCTCAAAATATCCGACTCCCTGATATTACCGCAACGCTGACATCCACGGGTGCTGTCTCAGAAACACTCACAGGAAGCGCATTGAGCGCTAAGACACTAAGCCCGCCGAACGGATTTGCCAACGTGTTAGCGGATAAATTTGAAGTGATCAACTACAAAACGACTCCGTACAATAACGAGAGCAATGTCGTCATTTTCTCCGTCAAAGCGTCTCGCTGTAACATCAGCGATTTTTCAATTCCGAATGCAATCAAACAAGGATTTGAATCGAAGCTCTCAAATGTCGGTGAGTCGCAAATGACCTACTATGCGATTATCCCAAATAGTGAGCAAAACCTTGTTTTCTCCTATTTCAATCTCCAAAAGCAGCGCTACGAACAAGTCACCATCCCTATCCAAGTCGATGATGATACCGTCTCAACCGGACAAAGCGATCTCTCTCCAACCGACGCTCGCCATACCGAGCTAAAAATCGGTGGTGCTGTTGTTGCCATATTAATGTTATTCGGGATGTTTTATTGGAGACGAAACAAATGGTATTTGTATTTTTCGGCACTGCCGATGTTCTATGTGGTTTATGTTCTCTTGCCGAACCAATCGGTGTGTGTTAAAAAAGATGCACCGATATATCTTTTGCCGATCAAAAACGGAACAATTTTTGAAATGACGCTCCAAGAAGAGCATTTGGAAGCCGAAAAAGAGGTAGGGGAATTTATCAAAATTCATCTCAGAGACGATAAAGTAGGATGGGTCAATAAACGTGATATTTGCACGAATTAAATGGCTTTACGCCATCATCGTCATCTTTAGCGGGATGACGCTGATGATAGCGACATTTCATCTTTTACCGAAACCGTACGCCGTCAAATTTTCAGCATGGTTTATCCGCCTTTTGGTATTTACCCCCGTCCGTGTCAAAGGGACTCCCGATCCCGATGTACAAATGTTTTTGATCAATCACCAAAGCGATATCGATATCGGTGTTATGGAGACGATCACCGATAAAGATTTAGCGTGGGTTGCAAAAAAAGAGCTCTTTGACGTTCCGTTCTTCGGACTTGTCGTTCGGCTTCCAAAGGATATTGCTCTTGAGCGCGAAAGCAAAACATCCCTCGTCAAACTGATCAAAGAGTGCAAAGACCGTCTTGATCACGGACGTGTTATCACCATTTTCCCAGAGGGAACCCGTACGGAAACCGGAAAAATGAAACCGTTCAAAGCGGGTGCAAAAATGGTGGCGGATAAATTCAATCTCAAAGTACAGCCCGTCGTTCTCATCGCGACGGCGCAGCATTTCAGCAACAAACGAAAGATCTTCCGATCTGGGACGATCACCGCAATTTATCTCGATCCGTTCACAGCCGATAAAAATAATCCTGAGTGGCTCAAAGAAACACAAAACAAGATGCAGCAGGTCTACGACTCCGAGGTGGCAGTTCTCCCGCAATACGCTTAAGAGAGCGTTATAATCTCATCAGCACACCACCGTGCCAAATCACCGTCATGAGTAATCAGCAAGACTCCCATCCCTTTGATATTTTCGACAATCAGTTTCATAATATCGAGTTGGTTGAGATTATCAAGCGCCGAGGTCGGCTCATCCAATAGAAGCAATTTTGGCTTCATTAAGAGTGATCGCAGAATCGAACAGCGTTGTAATTGTCCTCCGGAAAGTTTATGAGGCAGTGCATCCAAAAACTCTTCTCCCAGCCCCATCTGCACCATCAATGATTCATACCCTTCCATAGAGGCTACATCCATGATCTGTTCGCGGATTGTATAGGTAGGATGAAATGAGCTATAGGGGTCTTGAAACACCTGAGAAAGGGAAGACGATCGAATAGAACCCGAATGTGCTTTACGGTGCCCCAAAATGAGTTCAAATAATGTCGATTTCCCGACACCGCTTGGACCCACGATCGCTTTGATCTCCCCCTCGTTCAACGAGAGTGAAAAATCTTCAAATAAAAGTGTATTTTTTGTATATCCAAAAGATATATTTTGTATATCTAAAACACTACTCAACGAACCTGACCTTTACCGTACACTTTGTACTTATACGTGGTCAGCCCCTCGACCCCCATCGGCCCTCTGGCATGAAGTTTGTTGGTACTGATCCCAACCTCTGCACCGAATCCGAATTCTCCGCCGTCGGTAAAGCGGGTGGATGCATTGACATATACAGCAGCAGCATCGATGCTCTCCATAAACCGCTCGGCTGTTGTAATATTTTCCGTAATGATCGATTCGGAATGACCAGAACCGAAACGGACGATATGGCTGATTGCCCCATCAACACCGTCCACCACTTTAATATTCAAAACATTGGCAAGATATTCGGTATCAAAATCCTCATCGCTTGCTTCAGCTACTTCGATGATCTCACGGGTTAATACGCACCCTTTGAGTTGAGTATTTTCTCGATCAAATACCGCCTTAAACATCGGAAGTACAGATGATGCGATACCCTCATCAATCAACAACGTCTCAATCGCATTACAGGCTGAAGGGCGCTGCACTTTGGCATTCACCGCGATTTTCAGAGCATCTTCGATATTTGCATCTTTATCAATATAGAGATGACATTGCCCTTTGTCGTGTTTTACTACCGGAACACTGGCATTTTGACTGACAAAGCGGATGAGTGCTTCACCGCCCCGCGGGACGATCAGATCGACGTATTTATCCATCTTGATCAGTTTAGCCACCCCTTCACGACTCGAGTCGGGAAGCAAAGCAATCAGTTCTTTTGGCAAGTCGTTACGTATCAGTACCTGCTGCAATACATCGGCAATGATTTTATTGGAGTGTTCCGCCTCTTTTCCCCCTTTGAGGATGCACCCGTTCGAGCTTTTGAAACAGAGTGCAGCCGTATCGGAGGTGACATTCGGACGAGATTCATAAATGATACCGATCATTCCGATCGGGATACTCACTTTTTCAATTTTTAGTCCCGTCTCGGTAATCCAACCTTCGATGACTTTTCCCACCGGATCTTTGAGGGCGGCGATCTCTTCGATCGCAACCGCCATAGCGTTAATCCGTTTTTCATCGAGCATCAAACGGTCTTTAAGCGATGAGGAGAGGTTCTCTTTATCGGCTTTTTTCATATCGATCGCATTGGCTTCGATGATATTCATCGTATTAGCACGCAGTGCTTCGGCCATCTCACGCAATATACGGTTGCGTTCATTGCCGCTCATGGTTGCCAAAATACGGCTTGCTGATTTTGCTTTTTGTAAAAATTGTTCCATGATAGTTCCCTTTTATAAGGGATATTATAACAAATGCGTTCTAATTAACACACACCGAAGCGAGATTATTCAAAGATACGCTTTGATCTCATGCAACAATCGCTCCAGCTGGATTTTATAGCGGTCATAGAGACCAAAATAGCTCTTCTCTTGCGCGTCATTAAGAGAGTGTTTTAGATGTGACGCGGTATCACCGAGTGAATGAGCCCCGATATTTGCCGTTACACCGATAATGTCAAGGAGCAATGCATCGGCACTGCGTAGATCATGGGCGCGTAAAAAATCTCCCAATCGAACTGCCGAATCACCGTAATCACTGACAAATTCGGCTAAAATTTCTCGGTAAAATCTTTCGTCTCCTCCGCAAATTTGAACCCCTTCTTCAGAATCCAATATATTATTCACAGCAGTATGATGCTTGATTTGTTTTGTCGAATAGGCATAAAATATTTTATACAGTGCTTCCATTCTCAGAGGTTTAGCCAACTGCTCCGCCATCCCTGCACTCTCCATTTTTTGAATGTCATCAGCTCCGACATCTCCACTCAGAGCAACGACCAAAATATGATCATACTGAGGATTGGCGCGGATGATGCGGGTCGCTTCAAACCCATCGACTCTCGGCATATGGGCGTCCATCAAGATCATCAAAAAATTGCTGTCCCGTTGCAGAATCTCCAATGCTTCCTGCCCGTCGTTCGCCAAAACGATCTCAATACCGTATCCGGCCAAAAGACCTACAATCACTTTTTGATTGATCAGATTATCTTCCGCCACCAAAATTCTCTCTCCCGCAAACTCGGAAAAATTCTCTTTTGTGATTTTTCCAAGAGGCGGTACAGAGCGTTTTGGGATAGTGCAATCACTCTTTCGTCTGTTCGTTGACTCCAGCGCCTTTCCATCCGCAATCGGCGCTGCGGCGAGAGGCTCCTGGATTGATTTCACCTCTTTTTTAGGCTGCACAATTTCAGGTTCGCTAGATACATCTGGCTCGATTTTTTGAGCAGAACGTTTTTGTGCGATGACATAAAAAATTACGATCAATAGCGCTACAACAAGAATTACTATAAGAAAAAGTTGTAATTGTGCGGTCATTGATTACTCTTTTTTTCTTTTATCATACACTAATAATACGAAAAAAAGAAAGTATTTTATACTCGAGCACGGAGAATTTATCAAATTGAGAGAGTTCCCGCCTAAGCGGGGGAGGAGAAAATTTTACTCGATTTCCGCATCGATGACATCGTCATCTTTTTTCGCGTTACCTGAAGCGGCTTGTCCGCCCTCTTGCTGTTTGTACATTTGCTCTGCCATTTTGTGGCTTGCATCTGCCAATTTTTTGGTTGCCGCTTCGATCTCTTCTTTTGTAGCATCGGTATTTTTCAGCACCGCTTTAAGCTCTTCAAGGGCCGATTCGATAGAGGCTTTCTCGGATGCGTCGATTTTGTCTTCCATCTCTTTAAGAGATTTTTCGGTTTGGCTCGCCAACGCGTCCGCTTGGTTGCGAAGGTCAACAATCTCTTTGCGTTTCGCATCTTCGGCTTTGTGTTGCTCCGCATCTTGAATCATTTTGTTGATCTCTTCTTCACTAAGTCCAGAGCTTCCTGAAATCGTGATCGATTGCGATTTACCGGTTCCTTTGTCTGTTGAGCTAACCGTCAAGATACCGTTCGCATCGATGTCGAATGTTACTTCGATTTGAGGTACACCGCGTGGTGCCGCTGGGATACCGTTAAGCTCGAAAAGACCGAGTGATTTGTTATCACGGGCAAACTCACGCTCACCTTGAACAACCGAGATAGAAACCGCTGGTTGGTTATCTTCCGCAGTCGAAAAGATTTGCGATTTTTTAACCGGAATAGTGGTCCCTTTTTCGATAATTTTGGTCGCGATACCGCCGAGTGTTTCGATACCGAGTGACAATGGTGTAACGTCGAGCAAGAGAACGTCTTTAACGTCTCCGCGGAGAACCCCGCCTTGGATTGCCGCACCGGCTGCTACAACCTCATCCGGATTCACCCCTTTGTTGAGGGTTTTTCCGCCGAACTCGTCAGAAACCATTTTTTGTGCGATCGGAAGACGTGTTGAACCCCCAACCATGATGATCTCGTTGATCTCGTTTTTACTAAGCCCCGCATCTTTCATCGCGGTTTTGATGTGGTTGATCGTCTCTTTTACAAGCGTATCGATCATCCCCTCAAATTTTGCACGAGTGAGTTTTACGACCAAGTGTTTAGGACCTGTTGCGTCTGCCGTGATAAACGGAAGGTTGATCTCTGTTTCTTCTGCAGAAGAGAGCTCTTTTTTCGCATTTTCAGCCGCGTCTTTAAGACGTTGTAACGCCATTTTGTCCGCTTTGAGATCAATACCGTGGTCTGATTTGAACTCGCTTGCAAGAAAATCAACGATTTTATTATCAAAGTCATCCCCACCGAGGAACGCATTCCCATCCGTTGAAAGAACCTCGAAAGTTCCATCAGATATCTCAAGAACCGTAACGTCGAACGTTCCACCCCCGAGATCGTACACGAGAACTTTTTCATCCCCTTTTGAATCCAACCCGTACGCCAATGCAGATGCTGTCGGCTCATTGATGATACGTAGAACGTTAAGACCTGCGATGGTTCCTGCCTCTTTGGTCGCTTTACGTTGAGCATCGTTGAAGTACGCCGGAACGGTAATTACCGCGTCGGTTACGGATTGACCAAGGTAGCTTTCCGCATCTGCTTTCAATTTAGCAAGAATTTTTGCCGA
>NZ_JAEMQA010000119.1 GCF_022759005.1 Sulfuricurvum sp.
TTCTGGCTTTTTTTACCCTCTCCTTGCATGCTGAATTTTTATATAAAGATGATGTTGTCAACAATCCGAAATTTGCAGAACAAATCAATGCAATCGGTGCTGAATTAAAAGCTAAGACGGGTGTTTCGCTCTATTTGGTTATGGTGCGTGATCTGGATCAAAACCAAAGTGTTGCGGATTTTGAAAGACAATTAGCCGCACAAGTCGGTGAACCCTCGGTTATTATGACATTTGTGGAACTTCAGCAGCAAGTTGACATTTTGGCACGCCCCGTCTCATTATATAAGCATTTTAATAAATCACAGATTCTTAGCCCGAACGCTACGTTTATCGGCTCAGTAGTAAGTGCGATCATGTTTGCACGAAGCTATGATGAGGCCAAAGAATTGATTGTTAATCGTGGCGGGACCATTTTGCCGATTTTGGCGGAAAAAACCAAGGGGGGCGAAACGGTTCAAAAGTATTCTGTTGCAATGTATAACGGTTACAGCGATACGGCGGATCAAATCGCTGCAGCGCATGGGGTAACCCTTAGCTCCTCTGCCGGAAGCGGGAGCCAAAATTTTATCGATCTTTTGCGGTTACTTTTTTACGGTATCATAGCGTACGCTGTTATTAGATATGTCTATGGACGGTATTTTCGACGTAAAAAGGACGATTGATGTTTAAAAATCCCGGCACAAAGTGGCCTATAATTATTGCGGTTTCAACTGTAATCGTTATTGGGTTTGGTATCGCAACAATCAAAGCGGCAATCAACAATCCAGTAGAGATGTCGGATTATGGGATGCAAAAATACCAAGAGTATGATACAAATGCAAACGACATTATCAATGCGAAGATTGCGTTTGACAAAAAATACTCTATTGCTTGGCAAACACCTCAGATTGCTGAAAATAATACAACTATTATTTATCAAGTGAATGATAAAGAGGGAAATCCGATCAATAATGCTAAAATTGAGGCAGTTTTAACCCGTCCTGATACGACGAAACTCGATATTAATTTATCGAATCCGTCGGTTAACAATGGACAGTATACGTTTACGTCCGTTTTGCTTCCAAAACCGGGGCGGTGGGATATTTTGGCAAAAGTCTCTGTAGGAAACGATCAGCGTTACTACAATATCAAAGCCGATACCCGAAACCCGAAGACAACCGAATTTTAATTTTCTCCTAACAACTTCTTCCCCTTAGGGGAAATACTCTACAATACTGACAATTATCATGTTAATGATGCATAAACAAACCTAGAGGGACTATGAATAAAGAGTGTATAGTCTATCCAACGTCACGTTGTATTCGCGAGGCGGTTGCCACATTCAGCGAGAGCATCATCCCCCATATGATGAGTATGGGAGAGTTTCTCTCTCGTGCGTACGTTGTCAAGGGAAAAATCGTTCCTGATGAAGATCTTCGCCTTTTGGCGATGCATGAAGCATCCAATTTTTCGGGTTTTTCAGCACTCAATATCGAGCGAAATTTTTTCAGTTTTATTCAAAATTCGGAATATCTGTTTCGATTTTTTGAAGAATTGTCCGGAGAACAAGTCGATGTGGAGACACTTCAAAAAGTCGATGTATACGGTGAATACGAAGAGCACATTGCGATTTTGGGGCGACTCAGGGAGCGCTATCGGGAGATTTGTCTGAAAGCAGGGTGGGCAGATCGAATTTTCAACAGTGAACAAGCGCAGATTCAACACGATTTTCTCCAAAATTTTGAGACGATCAGAATCGTTGTCGAGGGGTATCTGAGTCGTTATGAAATTGCACTCCTCAGAGAGTGTGCGAAATTTTTGGAGATAGGTATCCATTATAACACAACCGCCTATAACCGAAAAATGACCGATCGATTCAAAGAGATGGGGTTTGAGCTAAAAGAGGGGTATGCGTATCAGCTCTCACTGAGCACATTAACGATAGCGGATGAAAAGCTGCTATCGTTTAATCGAGATATTATGTGTGAGGTATTTCATACACGTCTTGCGCAAATCGGATTTATCAAAGCATCTGTAGAGGCGTTTGTCCGCGAAGGGATTGCTCCTGAAAAAATTGCGGTGGTCCTTCCGGATGAAGAGGCCGCGGAGTTGCTCAAAAAATTTGATATCGAAGAGAATTTCAACTTCGCAATGGGGGAAGCATTTTCTAAGAGTGCCCTATATCGGATGTGGGAAAATATTACCCTCTTTTTAGAAGAGGCGAGTGTGCTCAACCGTGAGCGGCTGCGTAGTATCAATGGTGAAATGATCGAGTGGTTTAAATCCCACTATCATCAAGCGTTTCGTCTCTCGTTTTTAGAAGAGTTGATCGGGATGTGCGACGAGGAGACTCAAGGCGAATCATTGGAAATCGTCCGTGAAGAGCTGCAACGTTTCAGCCATCTGGCACATGCGTTGGAGATGATGGAGTTTAAAGCGGTATTTCGAATTTTTATGAACCGATTGCGTCAGCGAAGTATTGATGATATTCGGGGTGGAAAAGTGACCGTCATGGGGCTGCTTGAGACGCGCGGAATGGTGTTTGATGGGGTTGTAGTGATCGATTTCAATGAGGGGTATGTTCCTCATAAGAGCGAAAAAGATCTCTTTTTAAACACCAAAACCCGTGAATATGCCGGACTTCCCAGCGCCCATGATCGAGAATCGCTTCAAAAACACTATTATTCAATCCTCTTTAATCGAGCAACGAAGGTGGCGATCGGGTGTGTCCAAAACGCTGAATCGGTGCCATCTCGATTTTTGCTTCAATTGGGGATCAAAAGTACCCCTTCACGCTATCGATATGAAGAGGTATTATTTCCCTCACCGCAGTTTTATGAGCGCGTTGTGAGAAGCTATGAGAGCGAATACGATTTTACGCTCAAGCCCCTCTCGGCTAGCGGTATTAAAACGTTTCTGAGCTGCAAACGTTCATTTTATTATCGTTACATCGCCCATATCAAAGAGCATGAACTCCCGCGTGATCTCTCACAGGAACAAGATGTCGGCAATGAACTTCACAGCACGTTGGAGAGGGTGTATAACGCGCAAAACAGCTATCAGAGCTCGGCAGAAATTCACAATGCTATTCGAACGTTATGGGAGGAAAAACACTCATCCGACCCCCTTGAGAGGCATATGAAACGGCTATGGCTCGATAAGCTCGAAGGGTTTTGTCATTTGGAAGCCTTCCGTTTTGGCAACGGCTCCAAAGTTCTTTATACCGAAAAAGAAGAGAGTGTGCGGGTAGAGGGGATTGTATTGATAGGTCGAATCGACCGAATCGATGAAACCAACGGCGAACTCGAAGTGTTGGATTATAAAAGCGGTAAAGTTCCCGAAACAGAGAAAGAACCAAAAGAGAGCGATGTCGATTATCAGCTCAGCGTTTATGCCCTCTTGGCTCAAAAATTGGGGAAAGTAGCGCGATGCGGATATTATGATCTGTCCAAAGGGGAGATAAAATTCGAGCAGCACTTAGAGGCAAAAGTGATGAAACTCAAAGAGATTTTAGCCCATATGGCCTCTCAAAAAGTATGGAATTGGGAAATGTGTGAGGATCTCAGTCGATGCCGACATTGTCCCTACACCTATTTGTGCCATCGGGAGGTGATGCGTGGCGTTTGAACCGTTTTTGGCCTATGAGGCGAGTGCGGGGAGCGGCAAAACCTTTAACCTTGTCGTCCGTTATTTGAGCCTACTCTTTATGGGGGAGACTCCCTCTTCGATTGTGGCTTTGACCTTTACCAACAAAGCGGCTAATGAGATGCTGGAGCGGATTATTCTCACTCTTGAGGAGCTTCCAACACGAAGCGAATTGGCGCAAATTTCCCGTTTATGCGGAAAAAGTGAAGAGGAGATTTTGCAAGAGCGGCCGAAAATCCTCTCCCGTTTTCTCCGCTCCGATGTCCAGATCTCGACACTGGATAAATTTTTTGGACGAATTTTGCGTAAATTTGCCCTCAATGCGGGATTGATGCCGACGTTTAAAACGGTTCAGAATCATCATGAGAGCGCATTGCTGGAACGTTTTTTAAACGAAATAGAGGTATCGCATTCAGAGGAAGCTTTGGTTCATCTCTCAATACTAAGCGATAAGCGTCTTGCGGATTTGTTTTCACTCCTCTCTTCACTCTATTCCAAATACAAAGAGCTAAATCTCGATGCGTACAATGGGGTAAGTGTCCCTGCTGACACTACGGAACAAGCCATGGGCATTGCACAAGAACTTTCCGTACTCGTTCAAAGCAAAGGGTTAAGTCCAACCGCCAATAAAGCGGTAGAGATAGAGAACTTTGAAGCGCTTTTAAAAAAAACATGGCTTGTTCAACCAAGTATGAACTATTGGGTTTTTAAAAAAGGGTTTGAGCCTCGAATGGATGAGTTGCTTCATCGGCTTCAGGGTGCTGTCGCTCAGCAGATGCGCCGTCGTGAAGTGCTCTATTTCAAAGAGCTCTTTTTAATTTTAAAGATCTACATAAAAAGCCGTCAAAGTATGGCCGTTCAAAACAATGAGCTCAGTTTTGATGACATCACCCTCAATGTCCATACCCTTTTGCGCGAAAAACTGGAGAGTGATTTTCTCTATTTTCGTCTTGACTCCCGTATCAAACACCTGTTGCTCGATGAGTTTCAGGATACGAGCGTGATTCAGTTCGATATTCTCCGTCCGCTCATCGAAGAGATCCGATCCGGTGTTGGGGTGAATGAGGGGGGGAGTTTCTTTTTCGTCGGAGACGTCAAACAATCGATTTACCGTTTTCGCGGAGGAGTAAGCGCGCTGTTTCATCAAGTGGCGGAGCATTTCGGTGTGACGCTAGAGCCGCTCAAAGTCAATTATCGCTCCAAAAGCGAGATTGTCGATTTTGTGAATCGGGCATTTTTGGGGAAAATAAAAGGGTATACGCCGCAGGATACTCCCGCTCACTCAAAAGGGGGATATGTTGAGGTTCTTTGCAGCGATGAATTATTGTCCAGCCTCGTCGAGCGGGTAGCTATGCTCATCTCTCAAGGGGTAGAGCCCGAAGAGATCGCTATATTGACGGCAACCAATAAAGATGGAAGTGCGGTAGAAGAGGTGTTGAGTGAGCGCGGATACGATGTGGTGACGGAGACGACGGCACGGCTTATTTCACAACGCAGTGTCCGTGCCATTATTGAATACTTGCGCTATGGCTATTTCGAAGAAGCAATATACCGCTCCAACTGTGCGGCTCTATTAGGTGTAGAGGAATCGGTTATTATAAAAGAAGATGTCGATGAGGTGATGTCTGCGGCTATCGCCTTCGTCCGTCGGTTTAACATTGCCGACAAAAGCGCTTTGATGTTTATCGAAGCGTTGAGAGGATACCGTGATATTGAACAGGTGGTCTTTGAGATTGAGCGATTGGAGAGTACCTCTCCGCAGAGCGATTTGAAGGGGATTCGGATCATGACGGTACACAAATCCAAGGGGCTGGAGTTTGAACATGTGATTGTTCTGGACCGTTTGGGAAAAGGACGAAATCATAACGACCCCATCGTTTACGAGTATGAGGGGTCTTTGCTGCGGGGAATGCATTATCGGATCAAGGATCGTCAAGAGATTGATCCTATCTATGCGAAAGCACTGGAAGCGGAGAAAAGAGCCGCTGATGAGGATCAGCTTAATGCATTGTATGTCGCATTAACCCGTGCAGTCGAATCGTTGAGCGTGATCGCAAAAACGAAAAACTCATGGTTTGATCCTCTCGAACTGACTCCGGCTGCATGGGGGATTTTGGAAGTAAAACCGCGTACAAAGAAACCCCCTGTCGCCGAAAAAGTGTTGCATTACGAAGGGGTGAAATTCGGTCGTCAAGATGAGGGGTTGCGACCTATCAAAGAGTCGACACACGATTATGCCGCCGTACAGTTTGGAGTCGCACTGCACTATACGCTGGAGATGATGGGGGACTTTACCCCTCAATCGCTTGCGCATGCCCTCGAATCGACCCGAAACCGTTATGGCGCTATTGTGCATTCGGAAGCGTTGGGTGAGATTGAAAAAAGGATTACGCATCTGATTGAAGATGAGCATTTTAGTATACTGATACAAGGACGCTATTACAAAGAGCAGATGATCCGTCACAACGGAAATATCGGTGTGATCGATCTTTTGGTCGAACGCAACGGCGGCTGGATTATTATCGATTATAAAAGCGGGCGGGAAGAAGAGGCAAAGCATCAAGAACAGATCGGCCGTTATGCCTCAGCCATACAATCGATCAAAGGTGAGCCGGTTGAGGGGTACGTGTGTTATTTGATGGAAGATCGGTGTGAATGGGTAAAGTGCTTATAAAAAACTTAATTTCAGTAAATTATAAGAATAAATAGGTACAATTGCGCCACTATTTATAGAGACTTTAAAAGGGGACTCAAGATGAAATTTACTAAAATTGCTTCACCTGAGCAAATCGAACGTAAATGGGTTTTGATCGATGCTGAGGGGAAAACATTCGGTCGTATTATGACCGATGTTGCTGCTCGTCTACGCGGAAAAGACAAACCTTATTTTACGCCAAACATTGACTGCGGTGATTTTGTTGTTATTATCAACGCGTCAAAAGCGGTTATCAACGGTAACGGAAAAACTGCTACTAAAACATATCACCGCCACACAGGTTACTTCGGTAACGTTAAAAGCGAAAAATTTACAGAACTTTTGGCTACTAACCCAGAAAAAGTTTTCAAACTTGCAGCTCGCGGTATGCTTCCTAAAACAAAATTGGGTCGCGCGATGTTGAAAAAACTCAAAGTCTATGCAGGTGCTGAACATCCACACTCTGCGCAGATCGCTAAGTAAGGATAAATAATGGCAAAAACGTATGCAACCGGCAGAAGAAAAACTTCGATCGCTAAAGTATGGCTTGCTCCGGGTACAGGTAAAATCACTGTAAACGGTCTTTCACTCGACGCATGGTTGGGTGGTCTTGAAGCAAAAAAATTGCGTGTTACTCAACCGCTTTCTTTGACTAAACAAGATACATCAGTAGATATCAACGCAACAACATTGGGCGGTGGTTTCTCTGGACAATCAGATGCACTCCGCCACGGTATTTCACGTGCTCTTTGTGCGTTTGATCCGTCATTCCGTGCTGTCTTGAAACCGTTTGGAATGCTCACCCGTGATTCACGTGTTGTTGAGCGTAAAAAACCGGGTAAACGCAAAGCGCGCCGTTCTCCACAATTCTCAAAACGTTAATAGTTCCTTGGGAACTATTAGCAGTTTCCTTGAAAACGTTAATCGTTATTTCTTCCCTTTTTGGGAAGAATTTTCTTCCACTCTTTCTTCAATCATTTCAGATTTCTTTTTTTACTAATTCACAACATAAGTTTAA
>NZ_JAEMQA010000112.1:0-5704 GCF_022759005.1 Sulfuricurvum sp.
GGGACCAAAAGATAGCTATTTGCTCTACCACGAAGAGATGGAATCGCTCGTCAAACACATCAAAGGGCTCAAACGTATCCGCTTTTTCATGACGTTCGGTCAAAGCTACCTCACCCATATGAAATGTTTGGAAAATGTCGGGATGCTAGGAATCGAACCGGTAGAGCATCAAGGGATGAAAATCGTACCGATTGAGTTTTTGAAAACGTTGCTCCCTGATCCGGCATCACTCGGTCCGCGCACCAAAGGAAAAACCAACATCGGTATCGTCGCAGAGGGTCTAAAAGACGGCAAAAAACGCAAGATTTACATCTATCAAGTAAAAGATCACGAAGAGTGCTATGCTGAAGTAAAATCTCAAGGGGTTTCCTACACTACGGGTGTTCCGGCAGTGATCGGAGCAAAACTGATGGTGCAGGGAATCTGGAAGGGGGAGGGTGTTTTCAATATGGAACAACTCGATCCAGATCCGTTTATGGATGAGATGAATACCCAAGGACTACCTTGGAACGTTATCGAGATGGAGTGCTAAAACACTCCATAAAATCATAAGCATTTCAAAGTATACCTACTGTATAATATTTATCAAAAATACAACCACAGGTGTAGACAATGCTAAAGCCTCTTCTAAAACTCTCTTTTGTTTTTCTGACTCTTACCAGTCAATATCTCATAGCTAACGAAATGCCGAATATCTGCAGCCGTGACCAAAATATGAATGAATTTACCATTTTGAGTTACCACGAAATTGCGGACAAAAGCGAAACATTGGACTCAACATATGCAGTATCTCCATCCAATTTTGATCAGCAAATGAATTGGTTGATCGAAAACGGCTATCACTTTGTCAATATCGATGATATTATCAATTACCGTAAACATGGAAAAGCACTCCCTAACAAAGCTGTTTTGATTACCTTTGATGACGGTTATCAATCCGTATATGATAATGCCTATCCTATTTTGAAAAAGCATAAAATCCCTTTCGTAATCGCATTGGTCGGCAGTTGGCTCAATGGCAAAAAAACAGTAGATTTCAGCGGCAAAATGATTGCGCGTGACAAGTTTTTAAGCCAAAAAGAGATTAGAGTAATGATACACAGCGGCCTTGCAGAGGTTGCCAGCCATAGTTATCAATCTCACGAAGGGCTGCAAGGCAATCCACAGGGCAACACGGAACCGGCGATTACGACTCGTCTATGGTTCAATGACACCAAAACGTATGAAGATGAAAAAAGCTATCAAAAGCGTGTCTATAATGACTTATTGGAAAACAACATTTATTTAGAACGATATACGGGTCAAAAGCCGCGTGTTATGGTTTGGCCGTATGGGCATTACAATATCGAATCACGCAAAATCGCCGAAAAATTAGGCATGCCTGTCGGATTAACCTTGGATGACGGCAGCAATACACGTATTACGCCATTGTGGGGACTTCGACGTATCTTGGTTGAGGGGAAAATGACCCTTAAAGACTTAGAGCACAATATGGTGTCGAGAAATGCAAATTTAGTGGATGATGACCGAACGACAAAAGCTGCCCATATTGATCTGGATTATATCTATGATCCGGATCCCGCTCAACGAGAAAAGAATTTGGGTGCCTTACTCGACCGGATCAAAAACTTGGGTATTAACACGGTTTATTTGCAGGCTTTTGCCGATCCTGACGCCAACGGTGCAGCTGATTACGTCTATTTTCCGAATCGCAATATACCGATGCGTGCCGACCTATTTAATCGTGTAGCTTGGCAAATCGCTACACGAACACAAGTAAAACGCATTTATGCCTGGATGCCTATGATCGCATGGGAATTGCCGAAAAGCAATCCGGCATTCAACGATACGGTAGTGACATTGCAGGTGGATCCGACCCATCTCAATATGGGATATCCGAGATTGTCTCCATTTTCACCGAAAGCACGAAAAGTGATCAAAGAGATTTATGAAGACTTAGCGAAATCGTCGTATATAGATGGTATTTTATTCCATGATGACGTCACACTGTCAGATTTCGAAGATGACAGCAAGTTTGCTCATCAGCAATATAGAAAATGGGGATTGCCGGACAGTGTTAGTGCAATCAGAGCTGATAGAAAACAATTTGAGAAATGGACTAAACTCAAAACTGACTATTTAGATGATTTTGCTATGCAACTGGCACAAGTAGTCAGAAATGAACAGCCTGGGCTCAAAACGGCACGTAATCTTTATGCTCAAGTTGCATTGCATAAAGACGCTCAAGAATGGTATGCACAAAGTTTGGCTCAATCCATCAAAAAATACGACTATACCGCCATTATGGCAATGCCGTATATGGAAGAGGCTGAAAATCATCAAAAATTCTATGACGATATTGTGAAAAATGTCAAGCAAGAGCAGTGTGGAATGGAACGCACTGTGATGGAACTGCAAACGGTCAATTGGAGAAAAAACAATGAATCTATTCCTGCCAAAGAGTTAGAACATACCATCAACTATTTATACGGCTTGGGCGTTCATCATATCGCTTATTATCCCGATAATGTTTATACAAATACTCCGGATGCGAGTATGATTCAAAGAGTTTTTTCCGCAAAATCGATACGCATGCATAGTAAATAAGAAGGGTCGTAATGACTTTTGAAGTTTTTTGGCATTTGCTATGGCATTTCGTTTTAGGGTATGTCTTCTATTATCCGCTTTTCATGTCCAGTTTGTGGATTATCGGGGCAATCTTTTTTTACTTTAAAAATGAAAAGCCTTATGAAGGGTACACTATTCCTCCTCTAAAAGAGAACGAAACATGGCCAGGTGTCAGCATATTGATCCCATGCTATAACGAAGGCGAAAATGCCGTCGAAACCATCACCTATGCACTCAATGTCAACTATCCGGAATTTGAAGTCATCGCCATCAATGACGGCAGCAAAGACAATACGTTAGAGATTTTATTGGAACTAGCCAAAACCAATCCAAAACTCAAAGTTGTCAATTTGGCCGAAAACCAAGGCAAGGCCCTTGGACTTCAAGCAGGTGCACTACTTGCGAAATACGAATATCTTGTCGGAATCGACGGTGATGCGTTGATCGATGAATATTGTTTGTACTGGATGGCAAAACACTTTATCCGCTATCCCGAAGTTGCTGCAGTGACGGGTAATCCGCGTATTCGTAACCGTACAACACTTTTAGGCAAAATTCAAGTCGGAGAGTTCTCTTCTATCGTCGGTATGATCAAACGCGCACAACGAAGTTTCGGACGCTTATTTACCGTATCAGGCGTTATTACAGGATTTAGAAAAGCAGCCGTTCACGAAGTAGGGTACTGGAGTCCTGACATGCTGACCGAAGATATCGACATTACGTGGAAGCTACAGCGTAACGGGTGGGACGTCCGTTTTGAGCCGCGTGCACTGGTATGGATTTTAATGCCTGAAACTATCAAAGGACTTTGGAAACAACGCTTACGTTGGGCTATGGGTGGTGCACAGGTCATGCTCAAAAATTTCAAAGTGTTATTTTCATACCGTCAAACCCATCTTTGGGGATTGATGACCGAATTAATGCTTAGTACATTATGGGCTTACAGCATGCTTTTGGTTTTTTCAGTATGGATAGTAAGCCTCTTTTTTCCTGTCGGGTATTTGATGCCGGATCATTCACCGATATTGCCGGATCAAACAAGCATCATCCTCATCGGTACATGTTTAGTCCAATTCGCTGTCAGTAAATGGCTCGATGGACATTATGACAAAGGTTTAGGACAAAACTATTTTTGGATGATTTGGTATCCGTTCGCATACTGGATTCTCAACCTATTTACAGCCGTAACAGCCCTCCCAAAAGTACTCTTGAGCAAAAAAGGGCGAGCACGATGGGTGAGTCCGGACCGTGGTGCGCATCAACAATTAAAGAAAAAAGGATAAATCATCTATGGAAACTTTAATTATTAACAAACGTCGCGAACTACCCAAAAGCAAACGAATTTTTTGGGATCTCGTGACGCTCTTACTTTGGATTGGATTTATTTACCTGTGGAAGCCCGTATTTCATGTATTTTATCGAATCATCACATTGGGTGCTCCCGCAGGTGAAATATCCGATTGGATTTTCGGTGAGATACACAGTGTGACATTTGAACATGCTGTTTATATGCTTGTCAGCACACCAATCATCTTGTTTATACTATCTCGCCTTAACCGCCATCAAGCACCCAGTGAACATTTGCTTTACCATTCTAGTGATTATGCTAAGTATTTTCAGATCGATGAATCAGAATTGAAACAATGTTCCGATAGTCAACTCGTCACCGTATATCATGACGATGCAGGTCATATTACTCATCTGAAGAATCAAATCGAACCAAAAACGAATTATTTTTTTATGAGTTAATATGACAAAGCTTTTTACGCAATTTTTTTTCGATAAAATATTTTACTATTCTAGTTTAGCTTTTGCCTTTTCTCTCCCCCTTTCTCGTGCGGCGGTGAGTTTTTTTGTCCTTTGGTTTGTTGCCATTTTTATAGTACGTAAAGATTATGCAAAAGCATGGCAAAGCATTAGAACATCACGTGCATTAGTAGCTATGGGAGCTTTTATTGCTTTTATGTTTGCCTCAGCGCTATGGTCAAGTCAAACGCATGAAGCGCTCAATCAAATACGACTTTACAGCTATTGGATAATAATCCCTATTTTGGCAGTATCCCTAAAAAAAGAGTGGCTTCCTCACATCATCACTGCATTTATAGGCGGTATGTTTGTTAGTGAAATCATTGCATATGGTATGTATTTTGAACTATGGACTTTCAAAGGTCATGGCTCAGATTATCCTTGCCCTTTTATGTTTCACATCCACTACAGTATCTTTTTGGCAACAACAGCGACTATTCTCCTGAGCCGAATCTTATCCGATCGCTATACATGGCGAACCAAACTCCCCATGCTGCTATTTTTTCTCACTTCTAGCGGCAATCTTATGATCTCTACCGGACGGACAGGACAGCTGGCATTTTTAGTGGCAATAGCTGTTGCTGTCATTATTCACTATCGTCTCACCATCAAATCCTTTGTGATTTTTTTGACACTTAGCTCATTCCTTTTTGTCGGGGCATATAACAGTATTGATCTCTTTCAAAAGCGTTTAGATCAGGGTGTTTCGGATATTCGACAGTTTCAAGAAGGAAATTTCGATACCTCATGGGGACTGCGTGCCGCTTTTTGGATTGTAACCTATGATATTATTCGTGAACACCCTCTCGTAGGCGTAGGGATTGGAGCTTACAAATCTGCTGCAACGGAAGTATTAGCCAAAGATAACCACAACTTTAGCCCTGAAACAATTAAATGGTGCCAAAGTAACGACTTTCATAATCAATACTTAATGATCCTTGGACAAGGGGGATTGATTGGATTTGCTCTCATGATTTGGATGTTTATTGAACTTTTTAGACTAAAAATCAAAGATTCAGAGCTCAAAGAGTTCAGCGTATTGGGTCTCACGGTTTTTATCGTATCTGCCTTGTCAGAATCATTGTGGACGTTACAATTTCCCATTATTTTATTTATCTTTATCGTATCGATATCATTATCGGCAAATTTATCAAAGAGAAGGTGTCTAAAGAGGTAAAAAGAGTTAAAAGTAGCCCTAAGTGGCTTTGTTTAGAAGGTTCGATTCATAATTCATAAAAGGTTGGATATGCCATGAAAATTTTTGTTACAG
>NZ_JAEMQA010000112.1:5804-7062 GCF_022759005.1 Sulfuricurvum sp.
GGTTCGATTCATAATTCATAAAAGGTTGGATATGCCATGAAAATTTTTGTTACAGGTGGGGCTGGATACATTGGGACACATACCTGCGTAGAACTGCTTAATGATGGGTATGAAGTTGTTGTTTATGACAACTTTAGCAACAGCTCCATAGAGGCTTTAAGACGTGTAGAGCAAATCACTCAAAAATCATTGCAAATGATCGAAGGTGATATTAGAGACGAAGTGCTTTTGACTTCATCAATGCAAGGGTGCGATGGCGTTATCCATTTTGCAGGACTCAAAGCCGTGGGTGAATCCGTTGAAAAACCTCTAGAATACTACGATAACAACGTTCATGGAACACTTTGCCTCTTACGAGCTATGCAAAAAAATAGTATAAAAACTATCGTATTTAGCTCATCAGCTACAGTGTATGGCGATCCTGAGTTTTTGCCTCTCACAGAAAAACATCCACTAAGAACTACAAATCCTTATGGCTATACCAAACTTGTTATCGAAGAGATATTACGTGATCTGTTTAAATCTGATCCAACATGGAAGATTATGATTTTACGCTATTTTAATCCCGTAGGTGCACACCAGAGTGGTCTTATAGGTGAAGACCCGCAAGGCATTCCAAACAATCTTATGCCCTTTATTGCTCAAGTGGCAGTTGGAAGAAGAGAGTTCTTAAATGTTTTTGGTGATGATTATCAAACACCAGATGGAACTGGCGTGCGCGATTATATTCATGTGGTTGATTTGGCACAAGGACATCTTAGGGCATTGGAGGCGTTAAAAACCCCTCAATGCACAGCCATTAACCTTGGAACAGGTCGAGGTTATAGCGTTTTAGAGGTTGTAAAAGCTTTCGCTGAAGCATCTAAAAAGCCAATAAATTATACAATATCGCCTCGCAGAGAGGGTGACATCGCAGCATGTTACGCCGATCCTAAAAATGCAAAAGAGCTTTTAAATTGGCAAGCAAAACGAACTTTAAAACAGATGTGTGAAGACGCATGGAATTTTCAATCTAAAAACCCAGAAGGAATCAAATGAAGGGCATCATCCTCGCCGGCGGAAGTGGCACAAGACTTTATCCCATCACCAAAGGGGTATCTAAACAACTTGTTCCTATTTACGATAAGCCGATGATCTATTATCCACTTTCAGTGTTGATGCTTGCCGGTATCACTGAAGTGCTTATCATCTCCACTCCAAAGGATCTCCCAAGATTTGAGGAGCTTTTTGGTGATGGAAGCGATATCGGAATGCAGTT
>NZ_JAEMQA010000156.1 GCF_022759005.1 Sulfuricurvum sp.
CCTGCTTCCATCTTGCCCACTTCTCCGCTGTAAACGGTGTTGATTTTCTCATGCGTATTCAGTGCCGTCTGCGGATTGATGGCGACTTGCATCTCTTCGTTCATTAAATCCAGTTGATCTTTTTCCAAAATTACCCTCTTTTAATCCGAACATATCCCCGCTTCGGTGCGGGGTATCCCTCGACTGTTTTGGTATTATCGGCAGGATCGAGAAAATCTTCAAGGCTTTGGGATTCGATCCAATCAGTTTTGCGTTGCTCTTCCGATGTGGTCAGCACCGTTCCCAATACCTCAAAGGAGTTGAATCCCGCACGCATACACCAGTTTTCGAGGGCTTTGAGGGTCGGGACGAAATAGACGTTCGTAATTTTAGAATAACTTCCGCTCGGACACAGTGCGACCGGCTCATCTCCGTCAATAATGAACGTATCGAGATAAATCTCTCCCCCCTCGGCCAACCCTTGGGCAAGCGATTTAATCATCGCAACCGGATCGCTGCGGTGATAGAGTACGCCAAGACAAAAGATCGTATCAAATTTCTCTTCATAAAAAGGGAGATGTTCGACACCGAGAAGTTCATAGACGATATCGCTTTTGACGAAATGGTTGATAAAATCAAACTGGGTTTTAAAAAGAGCCGAAGGGTCGAATCCTACCACCTTGGCGGGAGTATCTTCGAGAAAACGGAACATATAATAGCCGTTGTTGCATCCGATGTCGGCGACCTTTTTACCGCGCAGATCGAAATGGGGGCGGAGAAAGTTGTATTTGAGATCGCTGCGCCATTCGGTATCGATGAACAATCCGAACAGATCGAACGGCCCTTTGCGCCACGGCATCATCAACCGTGCAATCCGCTCAAGTTCGTTGAGATCCATCGTCTCATCGGTTGTGAGGGCAACGGTATTACCCAGTTCGACCTGAGATTCAATCTGCGGCAATTGATCGAGCGCTTCACGCAACGGAGCGATATTTTTCCATGTCATCCATTTTTGGCGCTCTTGGCGAACGGCATTCAAATCCATACAGTCTCCTCGTTTAATCTCGAAATTTTAGCGATAATAGGCTAAAATGGCGCCATGCGTATAGAACAAAAAGCCACCCTCATTTCCAGCTCCGTTGCCTTCACCTTGGTAGCGTTGAAACTCACTTTCGGTATCCTCAGCGGTTCCGTCGCCGTATTAGCCTCTGCCGTCGACTCGTTGTTAGACCTCGTCGTATCGGCATTCAACTATTTTGCTCTGCACCACTCCGACAAAGAACCCGATGAGCATTTCAACTTCGGACGCCGTAAACTCGAACCCCTTGCCGCCGTCATCGAAGGGACGATTATCAGTCTCTCCGCCCTCTTCATCCTCTATGAATCGATCTCAAAAATCGTTCAAGGGAGCGGCGTAGAACATTTGGACGCATCGATCATCGTTATGACGGCTTCCATCATTGTCACAGCTGCATTGGTAGCATTTTTACGCTACGTTGCTAACAAAACGGGCAATATGGTGATCCGCGCCGATGCGCTCCATTACCAAACCGACCTTCTCAGCAACGGTGCGGTGCTCTTGGCATTGGGATTGATCGCATTAACCGATATTCCGTTGATCGACCCGATTTTAGGGATCGCAATCAGCGCATACATGCTCTATTCGGCATTTCCCCTTATCAAAGAGGGAATTTTGATGCTTCTCGATGCCGCACTCGATCCTGAGAGTGTTGCCAAAATCAATGCCCTCCTCAATGCGCAAACCGACATCAGTTCCCATCACGATCTTCGAACCCGCCGATCCGGAAGCGACATATACCTGAGTGTCCATATCGTTTTCAGTATCAGCACTTCGTTGTACGATGCTCACATGGTGGGAGATCGGATCGAGCTTGCTCTCAAAAATCTCTTCCCTGAGGATAGGGTCCATCCGCTAATCCATCTCGATCCGTATGACGATTCTGAAGAGGCTCATTTAGATTGAGTTTCTGAGGAGTCTGTTACGTATCATTTGTTAGGATTATTCGATTTATTACAAAAAGGATGTTTTGATGAAATATTTAGCCCTCTTCTCTCTCACCTCGGCACTTCTCCTCGCATCGCCGATGAGTGACGATCAAATTGTCGCGAAAGGAGATCAAGTCTCCTCCATGCTGGTTCAAAGACTCAGCGGAGAGCTGAAGGCTCAAATGCAAAATAACGGAGCCGTCGGAGCGCTCCATTTTTGTTCCCAAAATGCCCTCAGCCTCACGGAACAAGTAGCAAAAGAGACCCATACGTCACTCAAACGGCTCAGCACTAATGAACGCAATCCGGTCAATAAAGCTACGGCTGACGAAGCGGCACTCTTGAAAAAATGGAGCGATCTCCTCAAAAACAACCAACCGCTCCCCCCCTCTGCAATTGTCAATCTTTCACCAAGCACGGCAGTCTATTATAAGCCGATTGTTATCAACAATGAAGCGTGTCTGAAATGTCACGGAAATGTCGAAGGGGAGTTGGCAAAAGCAATCAAGGCTGCCTATCCCGAAGACAAGGCGACCGGCTATAAAATGGGAGATTTACGTGGGATGATAGCTATCGAAATGGCTCGATAGTTTCTGCCTCGACAGAGGCAAGCTTCAGTACCATAGCGGTGAGCGTAGCCAAAGGGATTTGATTCCTTTGGCGTTTCAAAGCAAATAGCCTATCGAGCGTACTCGACAACCCGACTTTCTCGGATTACACTCACTTTTATTTCACCCGGAAATTGCACTTTTTGAGAAATCTCTTCGGCAATTTCACGGGCAATCAATGCCGTTTCATCATCATTCACACTCTGCGCACTGACGATGACCCGTACCTCACGACCTGCATTGATCGCGTACGCCTGTTTGACTCCTGTCTTTTGGGTGGCGATCTCTTCAATCTCGCTTACACGGCGCAAGAAGCTCTCCAATACTTCACGCCGTGCCCCCGGACGGGCAGCAGAGAGGGTATCGGCGGCACACACCGCCGCACACTCGATACTCTTGATCTCTTCGTGCCCGTGATGGGCATAGATCGCATTAATCACGACCGGATCTTCACTGTAGCGACGGCATAATTCCACACCGATGTCGACATGGTTTCCGCCGTTATCTTGGGTCAACGTTTTGCCGATGTCATGGAGCAATCCCGCACGTCGTGCAAGTTTGACATCCCCGCCCATTTCAGAGGCCATAATCCCCGCCAGATGAGCGACTTCAAGGGTATGTGCCAAAGCATTTTGCCCATAACTGGAGCGGTATTTAAGCCGCCCGATCAGCTTCATCAATTCAGGATGGATCCCCTGAACACCGAGTTCAAGGACAATCTCTTCCCCTTCTCGGGTCGTTGCTTCTTCAAACTCATCGGAAACTTTTTGGTACACCTCTTCGATCCGTGCCGGCTGAATACGTCCGTCTTGAATCAACAATTCAATCGTCTTGGTCGCAATCGCACGACGATAGAGATTAAATGAGCTGACGATAATCGCATTCGGTGTCTCATCGATGATGATATCGACACCGCACACCATTTCGAGCGTTTTAATATTGCGCCCCTCTTTGCCGATGATACGCCCTTTGAGCTCGTCATCATCGAGATGGATCACACTGATCAGCCGCTCTGCTGCGTACTCTCCGGCAAAACGAGATGTTGCTTGAGCCAAAATATATTCAGCTTTGCGTTTGAGCTGCTCTTTGGTCTGTTCTTCGAGCGCTCGCACTTCCTTGGCTAGTGAGAGACGTTCGTTTTCTCGGATTTGATCCAACAAAATCGCTTTCGCTTCATGCGCCGATAATCCGGAACGCTGTTCAACGATCACCTTGATTTGTTCACTTTTTTGGCGGTAATCTTCTTTTAATTTCTCTAAAGCACGTTCATTACGCTCAATATTGAGTCGCTTATTTTCTATTGCCGTCCGTTCCAATGCAAGTTTTTCCTCTTCACTTTGTCGAAGAAATTCAAACTCCTGCTCGGCACGAACCAGCTTCTCTTCACGAAACGCAAAATCTTTTTTGACCTGTTCTGAGATGTCGTCGTAACGTTTTTGCGCCTCTTTTTCAATCTCGTGTGATCGGAGTGAAGCGCGCTCCAAAATCATTTGCGCTTCATTCTCAATCGCTTTGGATTTGGCACGTGCCTGTTCCAAATAGAGATCAAAATGGGATGCGGTAATCTTTTTTGAAATTAAAAATCCGACTAACCCGCTCACTGCGGCGATGCCGCTTCCTACGAGTAGTTCGTTTAACATTAGGTTTCCTCATGCTTTGAACCCCCGCTGGGGTAATCAGTAGATCTCCTTGCACATCATAATCGTCACATACGTCTTGCATCGTTTTACACACGCAAGGCTGAATAAAAATTGTGAAAGGTTTCGTTTTCAGGGTCGGAAAAAATCGATCATACATCCCTTTGCCAAAACCTATTCGGCGCAAAGACCCGTCTACCCCTATCACAGGGACAATAGCTACATCTATTAAATTATATTTTCTATACGAATTCCGTGGTTCATAAATCCCAAAAGCCTTACGTTCCAACGGGTATCTTAATGGTACCATTTTGAAACTGACACCATCCATAAACGGCAGAAAAACCTCATGTCGACGATGAAGAGATAAAACGCTGCGGCGTATATCCGCTTCAAAGCCCATAGGCCAGTAACACAGAATTTTTTTAGCCCCCAATATTCGAAGCACCTCTTGCAACCAATAATTTACCCTCACGTCCCGAGATTTTTTCGTACTTTTCGGAAGTTCCCGAAACCGCTTTAAACAATGGGTTCTAAAATCACTTTTGGTCACTTTTTACCTTTGCTTCGTTATAATCTACCTAATTTTACTCTAAAAAAGGTTTTGGATGCGTTTAACCCATTTTTTAATCCCATTGTTTGCCGTTACACTCCTATTTCAAGGATGCAATAAAAAAGAGACTACCGAAGACGCATTGGTCTCAACGGCGAAGTTCTCACTCATGGATACACAAGGAAAAAGTTACACCGTAGAAAAAAGAGGAGCCAACTTTGCTCTCGATGCAGGAGAAGACAAAGTCGTTTTATTTGATATTTTTGCCACATGGTGCCCTCCGTGCCAAGCCGAAGTGATCCATTTGGGCAATTTACAAAAAAAATACGGTAAGAAACTGATTGTTATGGGGATCACAATCCAAGAGGACCAGAGCAATGAAGAACTCGAAAAATTTCGTGAAAAATACCGTGGAGGGGATTACCTCATCGCAAACAAAGCGGATAATCAAGCTCTTGCCCGTGCAATCGCTTCGACCATCGGGGTAGGACAACAGTTTCCTATTCCGTTGATGGTGCTGTACAAAAACGGTGAGTACGTCACCCACTACGAGGGTGCAACCCAAGAAGAGATCATCGATCGTGACATCGCCATGGCATTAGGGGAATAATTATGTTTTCATTTATCAAAAAAGGGCTTCAAAAAACGATCGACGCAATTGCTGCGATCGCTCCCGAACGAAAAGCCAAAATCTCCAAAGAGGAGCTTGAAAACATTCTTCTCGAAGCCGATGTCGAATACGATCTGGTCGAAATCATCCTTCGAGAGCTCTATCAAGACAATATTACCCGTGATCAGCTCCGTTCCAAACTCCTCGCGACACTCAACTACGCCCAAAACACCCTACCCGACAATCCCAATAAACCTACCGTCACCCTCATCATCGGTGTGAACGGTGCGGGGAAAACAACCACGATCGCCAAACTTGCACAACACCATCTGAATAAGGGTGAGCGCGTCATCCTCGGAGCAGGAGATACGTTCCGTGCCGCCGCCATCGAACAGCTCACCCGCTGGGCGGACAAACTCGAAGTCCCGATCGTCTCATCTCGTCAAGGACACGATCCGAGCGCTGTAGCGTACGATACGATCGAATCGGCCAAAGCACGCGGTTTTGAGCAGGTTATCATCGACACCGCAGGACGACTCCACACCCAGACAAACCTTGGAAATGAGCTTAAAAAAATCGTCCGTATCTGTGACAAAGCCCACGCCGGTGCACCGCACCGCAAAATCCTGATCCTTGATGGGACCCAAGGCTCTTCGGCTATCGCCCAAGCCAAAGCGTTCAACGAAATGGTCGGAGTCGATGGAATCATCATTACCAAGCTCGACGGCACCGCCAAAGGGGGATCGGTATTTTCAATCGCCTATGCCCTCTCGCTCCCGATCCTCTACATCGGTGTCGGCGAACAGCCTGAACATCTGATTTTGTTTGACAAATATGAGTTTGTGGATGGAATTTTGGATGCTATCTTTGAGGAAAACGAGCATCCCTAAAGAGGAGCTTCACACCCCCTCAAACTTTACTTCATCAATATTTTCAGGCTTCAAATATTTTTGTGCGAACGTCATACAAACACCGCTCGTATACAACAATGACAAAATATCCTTGTCAATATACCCGTCTTTTGCCATTAACAACAAAATTTTCATAATTTCCGAGAGCTTTTTCGCTTTTTTATACGGTCGATCGGAGGCGGAAAGCGCTTCAAAAATGTCGGTATGATTGTCGATACTTTCACGTTGTTCTGCCGTTAATGTCCCTTTTTGTACCGTGAGGTTGGCAACTTCGTCTACACTCAATATCGGCTCATACGTTCCATACAATGCAATTTGACGCGCTGCAATCGATTTGACCCGCTCGATGTTCTCGTCACTGAAATATTCGCTCCCCTCGTATGCCACAACCAAAAAGTTAATCTCCTCATCCAGTTGTGCTAGTGTGCTCTCTAGTAGCCCTTTCTCCTCATCCGATTGAGACGAATTGAAATACGCAATTTGCGCGTCCCGTTTCAAAATTTCGTATTTTAATTTGAGCTCTTTAATCTGCTCATCAGTATAAAAGTGATCTTTAAATGTTGATTGATCGCTATTGATTGCATGGGCAAGCAACAATGACAAATCCATCATCCGATCGATATGCCCTGCCGTATAGGGGGATTTTTCTTCGATTGCCATATTAATCGTATATAAAAACGATTCCAATAAGACTTACAAATCATTGATCTGTTTTTGTTTGGTCAACGCAACGGCAGCTTGCGATCCGAT
>NZ_JAEMQA010000052.1 GCF_022759005.1 Sulfuricurvum sp.
CGTCGATGTTGAACTCTTTGCCGTCCGATCCTCGTCTGTAACCCATGTCCACCGTATCAGCCATTTTGAGGCGAAAAAAGTCGACTCTATCCATCACTATTTTGAGCTCCTTAAAGCAGGATCGGTTGATCTCTATCCGCAAAGCCGCCGCGAATCGATCTTGGCAAACTTTGCTGCGCTTGAATCTCAGCACGGTATTACCATCGAAATCGACGAAGACCTGCTCGATGAAGTCGTCGCTATCACGGAACATCCGACACCACTATTGGGCAAATTTGATGAAAATTTTCTCGAACTCCCGCCGGAAGTTATCATCACCTCGATGAAAGAGCACCAGCGTTATTTTCCCGTATTCAAAGACGGAAAACTGATCAATGCGTTTGTTGTGGTTTCGAACGCTCTGTGTGATGATTTTAGCAAAGTGATCGAAGGGAATGAGCGCGTTCTCCGTCCGCGCCTCTCCGATGCATTGTTCTTCTACCGAAATGACCTCAAAAAAGGACTCAGTACCGCAGGATTGGAAAAAGTCGTTTTCATGAACGGTTTAGGGACGTTGGCGGAAAAAATTAAGCGGGAAAAAGTGGTTGCTTCGACGATTTCCAATCTCATATATGACAATATTAATCCTGAGCATTTAGAGCGAGCGATGGAGTTGGCAAAAGCAGACTTGATGTCGGAGATGGTCTATGAATTTACCGAGCTTCAGGGGCTAATGGGGTATTACTACGCGTTAGCTCTCGGTGAATCTGCCGAAGTCGCCACGGCGATCAAAGAACAGTATCTCCCTACGGGTGAGGATAGCGCACTCCCATCTACCATGCTTAGTGCCATCGTTGCGATGTCGATGAAAGTCGATACCCTTATCGGCATGTTCAGTATCGGTGAGATCCCGACCGGTTCACGCGATCCGTTCGCCCTTCGCCGTGCTGTCAACGGTATTATCAAAATCGCCGTAGCACACAAAATCCCTCTTAATTTTTCAACATTGATCGATCAGCTTTCCTCTTTGTATCCTCAAGACAGAGAGTATAAAAAGAATATCGAAACCTTTATTATCGAACGTCTCGGCGGTGCGTACGTCGGGATCAATCCATCGATTATTCAATCCGTTGTTGCTAAAGACAATAGTGTAGAGCTGGATATTCTCGACATTGACCGCAAAATCCGTGCCGTTGCCACAATCGCAACATCCGATTCATTCCTCGAAGCATTCTCAACCTTCAAACGGGTCAGCAATATCCTCAAAGATGAAGCGATGGATAAAGGGTTCAATGTCAATGAGTCGCTTTTTGAAAACGATGCGGAGCGAAACCTCTATATCTCGGCAAAAGCCGCTATGGATGGAGATTACGAAACTCTGGAAGAGCGTTTGGATGCACTCTTCGCCCTCAAAGCACCCTTGGATACCTTCTTCGACAACGTTATGGTTAATGCTGAAGATTTAGCGGTCCGTGCCAATCGTAAAGCGTTGGTCGGGATGATCTACGCTGAGATTTATTCGATTGCCGACATCAAAAACATCACCTTATGATGTCATCATCATCGGGGCAGGAGTAAACGGCTGTTGTAGCGCCTATACGCTCGCCCAAGCAGGTCTTAACGTCGCTCTGATCGATCAGGACGGTATCGCCTCCGGCGGTAGCGGTGCGGCTGGAGCCTTTATCTCCCCTAAAATCTCCAAAGCCGGCGAGCTCAAAGAGATTATGTCTGAGGCTCACGCCGAAGCTTTAGCTTTTTATACCACCCATTTCCCGCAATTTACCCTTGTAAAACCGCTTCTTCATATCGCCAATAGCCCGAAAGAGGGTGAGAAAGTCGAATCTTTCAAACATGAAACGCATCTGAAACACTTTGCTATCCCCCACAAAATACAGGCTCTTCTAAGTGCTGAGGCATTAAACGCATCATCGATCTATTTTGATGTCGGAGCCGTTGTTGACGCGCAAGGGGTATGCAATGCTATGGCAGAGGGGATCGATTTTTATCTCCTCAAAATCAAAGAATTAATTCACAATGAGGGGGTATGGCAGATCGGTGCACTGCAAGCCAAACACCTCGTCCTCACCATCGGAGCCTATCCCAAGCTTCTACCGATCGATTATGTCGGTTTAAGAGGTATTTGGGGGCACCGTATCGACATCGAAACTTCAATGCACATCCCGTGTATATTACACCATCATGTCTCAATCTCTCCGACCACCAAAGGGGCGACAGTCGCTATCGGAGCGACGCACGATGTCCATTATTCGCCGTTTTCAGGAGAACCTTATGACGTAGAGCAGGGGAGAACCATACTCATCGAAAAGGCTTCACACACATTGAGATTAAATAATATTAACATTATAAAAGACTACATGGGATTACGGTCAGGATCCAACGACTATCTCCCAATGTTGGGAAATTTGGTCGATGCTGAGGCAACATTAAAAAAGTTCCCCCATATACGTCACGGTGAGAACATTGATCCATCGGAATATCTCTACTATCCGAATGTAACAATGATCAACGGTTCGGGGGGGTACGGATTTGTCCTCGCACCGTATTTGGCAAAACGGTTGGGCGAATGGCTGGTTGAGAGAAAAGAATTGAATCCTATTTTGTCGCCGTCACGTTTTTTTCCGCGCTGGGCAAAACGTCAATCGTAAACTACGACTCCGTAATTGTCATCAATACGATAAAAGCGCGAATCAGGAGTAATAATGAGTTGATCCAGCCGTGCCATATGAACATAACTTTTTTTCCCGATTTTGATCCCGTTTTCGAGAAAAAATCGTTTGAGATTGACGAATTTAATATCATTAACAAACTTGTACTCAAATTGATTATGCAGACGCATTTTCTGGTAGGCAAAGATATGACTATCAATACCGAGCTGTGTCGCAGCATATTGTGTCGGCAAATAGCCACTTAGATCGGTAAGATCTTCCTCAATATGGGCATATTTAGCTGGTAGGGTGTTTTTTTCGAGAAAAACATAGCGATTGAGCTTGATATGACGGGTATCGTTCCAGTATTGATACGCGGGAGACGAAATGTCGAGTTTGGTGTAAACCTCTTTCCAAAGCCAGTGCTGATCAAGAATGGAATAAAGAGGTGTCGACATGGTTACTCATCATGATCGTTGGTGCTATTGAATGCGAGCCGTCGAGCGTACATGAATCTATCTTTATAGTACCCTTTGTCAATCGAATCGTATTGAACTTTTCGTGCGGTATACGACGCATGAATGATTTGTCCGTTACCGGCATAAATCGCTACATGAGAGGGGTCGGATTTGTACGTACGATAAAAGAGAAGATCACCGACTTGCAACTCATCGGGATTCACTTTTTCGCCCAAAAGTGCCTGTTCGGTAGCACTGTGAGGCAAAGAGACTCCGAATGTTTTGTATACCTGCTGGGTAAATCCTGAACAATCGGTGCGGTCTCCGTCTTTGTCGCCGAAACCGTAGGGTGTACCTAAAAACTCTTTAGCACGAGCCAGTACTTTTTCTTTAGCATTTTTGAAATTTTTGACAATCTTTTGAGGGGTATTTTTTGGAGTTTCAGCCCCTTTGACCTCATCATTACGAGCCGATAAAGACTCTTTTGGTTCTGGTTTGTTGACAATCAAAAAAGCTTTTTCATCCGCGCCGATTTTATCAACATCGATTTTTGTATTTTTTAACACTTTTACAGGTTCAGCTATTGTTACAGGCTTTGGTGCTTCGGAAGGTTGGATTGTTTTGATGGAGACAGGCTTAACAAACGTTTCGTCGTCACTTTTGTGCGAATCGTTTACCTTTTTAACTTCTCGTTCATATTCTAAAAAGAGTGAGGGTTCACGCCTCGATGTATCTGCTTGGGCAGCTACGGTAAGTAAAACCAGTAATAAAAGTGTCCGTTTTATCCGCATTCAACCTCCTCTTTTTTCTGCATTCAAGCTATTATAAACCAAAAAGCTTTAGTTTTTTTTATAATTCTTAATTTTAACGGTTTGTTATGGTACACTTTCTTAAAAAATGAATGGATAACAACTTGTTTATGAAAGAAGCTATTGTACTGCTAAATATGGGCGGACCGAATGATCTCGACGAAGTTCAGATCTTTTTACACAACATGTTCAACGACCCTTATATCATACGAACCAAAAGTACTTTATTGCGTAAATTCATTGCAAAAATGATTACGCTCGCCCGCACCTCAAAATCTCAAGATATATATCGGCAAATCGGAGGAAAATCTCCTATAGTCGACCTCACTAAATCCCTGTGTTCGGATTTATCCAAATCGCTTCCAAATTCTATCATCGTTGATTTTGTCATGCGATATACTCCGCCTATGGCTCATGAGGTTGCGCAACGGCTAAAAGAGCAGGGGGTTCAAAAGGTCTACCTCATCCCCCTCTATCCCCAATATTCGACCACAACGACACAATCTTCGCTGGACGATTTTGAAACTACAGCTCACCAAATCGGCTGGAAAGTCATCACAACCGAAATCAAACATTTCTTTTCCCATCCCACCTACAATCAATGTCTTGTAGAACGGATCAAAGAAGCGTTAGGCAGCGATAGCGCTGAATCGTTTGATGTTATATTTTCTGCACACGGATTGCCGCAAAAGATAGTTGATGAAGGTGATCCGTATCAACGACACATCATTGCACATACTGAACTTCTTACCGAGATGTTGAGAGATCAAGGGCTCCATTTCCACGCAACTCATGTGGCGTATCAATCCAAAGTGGGACCGATGAAGTGGCTGGAACCTTCCTTGGAAAGCGCTCTGCGTTCCCTTGGCCATAAACGGGTTATTATCATCCCTATTGCATTTACAATCGATAATTCCGAAACCGATTTTGAGCTCTCGATCGAATATGCGCATGTCGCGCATGAACTCGGTTTTGAAGAGTACCGTGTAAGCCGGTGTCCAAATAACCATCCCCTTTTTGTTCAAACACTTAGAGAGCTTTATGAAAAAATGAGATAAAGATGATCGGTGCCTTTTTCCATTTCATCCTCAGTTCAATAAATGATATTAATACCATCAAAGAATCACTCTTATCCTTGAGCGTCGGTGTCTACTTGGGAGAAAATCAAGAATAAAGACCCTATAATAGCAAAAAAATAAGGTTTCTCCCTGCTATGATTGAATTTTATGAGCTGTTTGATGATGAAAATGTCCCTTACCGATGCGATGTCGATTTAGACCTTATTGATACAGCTCCCCAAGAGGATAAAAACTGGCTTTTATGGCTATTTATAAAAGCAGACGTTCTGGATGAGAGACTCATTGATTTCTCGAAAGATTTGATTAATACCCTTGAAACATCCATGGAAGGTGTATTTGCAGGCAGAGTTATGAAAGAGGGGTGGGCTGAATTTTATTTTTATGCTCCACATTCAAAACGGTTTGAAAATATCACCTTTGATGTCATCGCTCGCCACGGCGGATACGCCTATGAACGCGGCTCTTCCCGAGATTCCAAATGGGAAATGTATCTCGACAATCTCTTTCCTGACCCGTACGGACTTCTGAGTATTCAAAATCGACAAACGATTGCAGCATTGGTTGAGGCGGGTGATGATTTGAATATCGCCCGAGAAGTGGAACATTATCTCTTCTTCCAAACCAAAACTTCCATGGAGCGTGCCGTTACGCAACTCTCATCCTACGCCTATGAAGTAAAAGAGTATGTCACAGATAATGAAAGCGACTACGCCTACGGTGTCGTTTTAATCAAAACAGAACCGATTACCCCTGAAATTGTTTCCGATACGACGACTTCTCTTTATGAATCAGCGATTCAAGAGCATGGAATTTACGAGGGATGGAGTACTATCTTAGGAGAAAAAAACAATGGCGCTGAATAAACCGAAATATACCCTTTTTAAAAATACCCGCTATGCACTTGAAGGATTGCGTGAAGTGAGTCAGAATGAAAAGTCGTTTCGTCTCCAAATCGTTTTGTTTGTGGTGGGAATGATACTCGCGTGGGTATTGCCGATCTCATTCGTACAAAGTTCCATCTTGTCCGTCTCTATGTTCATCCCGATCATGGCGGAAATGATTAATAGCTCAGTGGAAAGAACGGTCGATTTGGTCACATTCGATCATCATGAGTTGGCAAAACGGGCAAAAGACGCGGGCGCTGCCTTGGTGTTCCTTTCTTTGAGTATGCTAGCATTGATTTGGGGACTGGTTCTCTACAACGCGTTGTGTATGTAACATTCTCGTAAGAGAGATTTGCTTATAATATCCATTATATTTTCAATTATTGAGGTTTGACTATGGCAACTGCACTCATTATCGGCGCCGGCGGAGTAGGGCGCGTCGTAGCACATAAATGTGTTATGAACAATCATATCTTCGATCGTATCATCTTGGCAAGTCGTACCTTGAAACGATGCGAAGAGATCCAAAGCGAACTTCCATCAGGTGCGATTGAAATCACCACGGTCGATGCGGACAAAACCGAAGAGGTAATTGCCCTTATCAATAAATATAATCCGTCAATCCTCATCAACGTAGCGCTTCCGTATCAGGATTTGACGATCATGGATGCCTGTATCGCGACCAAAACCCCATATTTGGATACAGCTAACTATGAACATCCCGATGAAGCGAAATTCGAGTACAAACTCCAATGGGAGCGTGATGTAGCCTTCAAAGAAGCTGGAATTATGGGGTTGCTTGGAAGTGGATTTGACCCAGGGGCTACCAACGTTTTTTGTGCCTATGCTCAA
Organism: Sulfuricurvum sp.; assembly: GCF_022759005.1. Classification (GTDB taxonomy): domain Bacteria; phylum Campylobacterota; class Campylobacteria; order Campylobacterales; family Sulfurimonadaceae; genus Sulfuricurvum. Next base: position 6,728 of record NZ_JAEMQA010000052.1, read on the forward strand.
AAACACTATTTCGACGAAATTCATACCATCGATATTCTCGACTGTAATGCGGGGGATCACGGCTATCCGTTTGCAACCAACTTCAATCCTGAAATCAACCTGCGCGAAGTAAGCGCCAAAGGGCGTTATTGGGAAAACGGAGAGTGGATCGAAACGGCACCGATGGAGATCATGCAAGTGTGGGATTATCCGGAAGTGGGACCAAAAGATAGCTATTTGCTCTACCACGAAGAGATGGAATCGCTCGTCAAA
>NZ_JAEMQA010000122.1 GCF_022759005.1 Sulfuricurvum sp.
ATGGTTCGACAAGCTCACCACGAATGGAAAGCTGGGTTATGCAAGAAGTCTAATAAACTGTTATCGTTAGTCCAACAGCCATTTCCTGAATATTTTACTTTTTATCGGTCGATTTACAAATTTTTTAAAACACTCTTCTGCAATGTTACGAGAAATCGCAACATAGCTAAGATGATCAAGTTGATCGATTTTCCCGATTTGATCTTTTGTTAATTCGCATTCATGAATAAGTGCCCCGACAATGTCTCCGGCACGCAGTTTTTCTTTTTTACCCGCATCAATACATATCGTACGCATCGGTGTATCAATGGCATTTGTCTGTGGAGTCACAGGAAGTTCTATCGGTGAAACGGAGCGGTTGAGCTCATGAAATCTCTCCATCTGATACTCTCCGACCAAGCTGATGGCAATCCCTTCTTTACCTGCACGTCCCGTTCGTCCGATACGATGGATATAACGTTCCGCCTGCATCGGGATATCAATATTGATAACGGCATCTAATCCGTCAATATCGATACCCCTTCCGACCAAATCGGTTGCGACAAGAATGGGCGCACTTAAATTTCGAAACTGGATAATCGTTTCTGTACGTTCAAACTGCTCCATATCGCCGTGCAATAATAATGCGTGAACGCCGATATGATTCAGTTCTTCGCATAGTGCATTGGCTTCAGTTTTTGTATTGCAAAAAAGGATACAGTTGGAGATGTCGTGATGATGCAGCACTTTTGGAATTGCTGAGAGTTTATCATTGCAGCGATAGGCGATCTCCTCTATACGCGGTTTATGTACCTCTTGCTCGATTGTAACACTAAGCGGATCATTCATGAATCGTTTGGTGATGTCTTGAACCGATTCCGGAAATGTTGCGGAAAAGAGAAGTGTTTGCCGAGGGGAGGGGATAAAATCAAATATGGCACTAATATCGTCGATAAACCCCATGTCAATCATTTGATCGGCTTCATCCAATACGGCATGTTTGATAGATGATGGATCGAATGATTCGATTTGCAATAGTTTTAGAACTCGGCCGGGTGTTCCGACGATAATATGGGCACCGTGTTTAAGTGAATGGATTTGCCCTTTCATCGGTACGCCTCCACAGAGGGTCAGAACCTTAATATTTCCGATCTCAGAAGCCAATGAACGGATTGCTTTGGCCACTTGTTCAGCTAATTCGCGGGTAGGGCAGAGGATAAGTGCTTGAGTCCCAAAAAGTCGAGGATTGATCTGTTGCAAGATCCCAAGGGAGAAAGCTAACGTTTTTCCGCTTCCCGTATGTGCTTGGGCAATACAATCTTTTTGTTCTAATATAATTGGAAGAGTAGTGCTCTGAATAGGGGTCATTGCAGCAAAATCAAGTCGTGAGAGAGCCTTTTTGAGTTGCGGTCGTAAAAATAGGGTATCGAATGAGGACATAGTGCTGCTTTAAGAGTGTTGATAAGAGATTATAGCATATATGGGAACTGTAAATAAGGATAGAAGAATAACTACGCAAGCGTGCGTGAGCCTATTGCTGAAGTAAACTCAGCGTTAGCGTAGCTATCGGGACGAATTCCGATAGCGTATGTATATGTTTATACGGCTTTGATCGTTACGCCGTATTTTTCCTCAGCAACGTTACGTGCTTCGAGGTGGTAGTTGTTGATCTCATTGAAGTTGAGATATTTATAAACATCGTCTGCTTTTCCAGCCAATTTTTGCGGAACGATACTCATGTATTCTTCAACAGTTGGGATACGTCCCAATTTCGCACATACCGCTGCAAGCTCTGCTGAACCGAGATAGACTTGCGTCCCTTTGCCCAAACGGTTGTCGAAGTTACGGGTAGAAGTCGAGAATACCGTTGAACCTTCGCGGCTAGATGCTTGGTTGCCCATACAGAGTGAACATCCCGGAACTTCCGTAGTAGCCGCTACCGATTTATAAACGTCGTAGTACCCTTCGTTGATGAGTTGTTGCTCATCCATGCGAGTCGGAGGTACGATCCAAAATTTCTCAACGGCAATTTTACTTTCGCCGCGCATGACTTCACCCGCTGCGCGGTAGTGACCGATATTGGTCATACAGCTACCGAGGAATACTTCATGGATTGTTTCACCCGCTACTTCGGAGAGCAATTTGACGTTATCTGGATCGTTCGGACATGCCAAAATAGGCTCTTTTATTTCATTAAGGTCGATTTCGATGATTGCCGCGTATTCTGCATCCGCATCCGGCTCCATCAATGTCGGAGCGGCCAACCATTCTTTCATTTTGTCGGCACGGCGTTGAAGCGTACGAGCATCTTCGTAACCATCCGCAATCATTGCTTCGATCAACGTTACGTTTGATTTTAGGTACTCGATTACCGGCTCTTTATTCAGACGTACGGTACATGCCGCCGCTGAACGCTCAGCCGATGCGTCAGAGAGTTCGAACGCTTGTTCGACTTTCATGTTTGGTAACCCTTCGATCTCCAAAATACGTCCGTTGAAGATGTTTTTCTTCCCTTTTTTCTCAACGGTGAGCAACCCTTGTTTAATCGCATAGTAAGGGATAGCGTTTACAAGGTCACGCAATGTGATACCCGGTTGCATTTCACCTTTGAAACGAACCAATACAGACTCAGGCATTTCAAGCGGCATAGATCCTGTAACCGCTGCAAAGGCAACAAGTCCTGAACCCGCTGGAAATGAGACGCCGATCGGGAAACGGGTGTGTGAGTCACCGCCTGTACCTACCGTATCTGGCAATACCATACGATTCAACCAGCTGTGGATAACTCCATCACCTGGGCGAAGAGCAACACCGCTACGAGTAGAGATGAATGCCGGAAGAGTTGCGTGAAGTTTCACGTCTGATGGTTTTGGATACGCTGCCGTATGACAAAACGACTGAAGAACAAAATCAGCCGAGAACCCAAGAGCTGAGAGCTCTTTGATCTCATCACGAGTCATCGGTCCGGTTGTATCTTGGCTTCCTACCGTACTGGTGATCGGTTCACAGTACATGCCCGGGCGAACACCTTCCATGCCACATGCTTTCCCCACCATTTTTTGGGCAAGAGTGTACCCTTTGCCCGTATCGGCAGGTTGAATCGGTTGTGCGAAAATGGTTGCAGGTGCCATACCGAGTGCGGCACGAGCTTTAGCCGTCAATCCGCGTCCGATGATAAGCGGGATACGTCCACCTGCACGAACCTCGTCTTCGATGGTATTTGGGCGGAGACTGAAAGTCGCGATTTGGGTACCGTTTTTTGTAATGGTTCCCGCTTTTGTATCGATATCGAGTACATCGCCCGTTTCCATTTGAGTCACATCCGCTTCGATCGGTAATGCACCGGAGTCTTCACAGGTAGCGAAAAAGATCGGAGCAATGATGCCGCCGATAACGACACCGCCGGTTCGTTTGTTTGGAATTCCGGGAATATCTTCACCCATATGCCATTGGACAGAGTTCGCCGCTGATTTACGGCTTGAACCGGTTCCGACAACATCACCGACGTATGCGATTTGCATCCCTTTGGCTTTAAGTTCAGCGATTTTTGCGATACCTTCAGGCATTTTAGCTGAAAGCATAGTTGTCGCATGGAGAGGGATATCCGAACGGGTAAATGCCGCGCTTGCAGGTGAGAGGTCATCAGTGTTGGTTTCGCCCGGGAATTTAAAGACGACAACGCTGAATTTTTCAGCGAGCGGTTGTTTGCTCGTGAACCACTCAGCATCAGCCCATGATTGGAGTACTTCTTTTGCATACGTGTTCGTTTTTGAAAGCTCTACGACATCGTTGAACGCATCGTACACCAAAAGGGTGTGTTTGAGCTGATTTGCCGCTTCTTGCGCAAGGCCATCAATTGTCAGTGCGTCGATAAGAGGTTTTACATTGTAGCCACCTACCATTTTTCCTAGGATTTGGATGGCAGCGATTTTGTGATCATTACTGTTGATATCGCTGTTGTCCGCCAAAAATGCTTTTACTTCACCTTGGACAACTTGGTGTAAAAATGCCGCTTTAACGTGTGCACCGTCGTCAACACCCGGATTGACACGATTTGCAAGCATATCAACCAACTCGCTGTTTTTCGCTGTTTCTGCGCTAATGAGTTCAACAAGAGCGCTAACTTGCTCTTTGGTTAATGGCAACGGGGGGATACCCTGTGCCGCGCGTTCTGCTACGTGTGCTTTGTATTCGTCCATAAAAGCCATAATGACTCCTGTGAGTGTTAATTTTGAATGATTATATCAGAAGAAAAAACCCATTTTTTCAATATGTTACAAAAGTAAACATATTTTTATCCAATTAAATTTTATAATGAGCATATTTGTAACATATTTTCCTACTAAAAAGATTTATGACAAATACTTGGGATTCAAAAAGGGGAAGCTTGTATTATAAGCAAAAGGTAAAATGAGTAGATTCTCCACATTTGGAGAATTAAAATGGATTATCTATGATAATGTCACGATTCCCTTTGGCATTCGGGGCAGAGAGGATACCGTTATTTTCAAGCTGTTCGATAAGACGTGCAGAGCGGTTATAGCCGATTTGCAATCGTCGCTGTAGATAACTGATTGAGGTTTTTTGTTCCGAGAGAACAATATTTTTGGCTTCTTCATACAGTTCATCGGTTTCTTCATCGGAGGATGTATTGGTATCCGATTTCGTAACATCTTCTTTGTCACGCAAAAATCGGCGGTCGTAGTCCGGCTCGCGTTGACTTTTGAGGAAATCGACCACTTTCTCAATCTCCACTTCGGTACTCCATGGAGCATGAAGCCGTATAAGACCGCTCATTCCCGGAGGGGTAAAGAGCATGTCCCCGCGTCCTAGGAGCGATTCGGCTCCCATCCCGTCAAGGATGATTTTACTGTCGATTTTTTGTCCCACTTTGTAACTGATGCGTGATGGGAGGTTCGCTTTGATAAGACCTGTGACGACATCAACACTCGGACGCTGTGTCGCGACGATCAAGTGGATACCGCTTGCCCGTGCCATTTGTGCCAAACGGGCGATAGAGTACTCTACATCTTTGCCGCTGGTCATCATCAAATCGGCAAGCTCATCGATAATGACGACAATATACGGTAAAAGATCCCGTTTCTCAGCTTTTGCTTTGTCGTTGAAATTCTCAATATTTTTGGTGCGTGTTTCACTCATCAGTTGATAACGGCGTTCCATCTCATACACCATGTTGTTGAGAGCAGAAATAGCCTCTTTTGGTTTCGTGATAACCGGAGTGAGTAGGTGCGGGATATCGTTATAGATCGAAAATTCCAACATCTTCGGGTCGATCATGAGCAGTTTGAGCTGATCAGGGGAATTTTTGTAGAGCAAACTCAAGATCATTGAATTGATACCGACACTTTTACCACTTCCCGTGGTTCCGGCGATGAGGAGATGCGGCAGTCTTTTAAGATCCGTGATAAACGGTTTTCCGACGATGTCTTTTCCTAAAATGAGAGTGAGAGGAGATGCTGCCTCTTGGAAAAGTTGACTCTCTAATATTTCACGAAGGTAGATCGTCTCAACCGCTTTGTTAGGAATCTCTATCCCAACGACATCTTTTCCGGGGATCGGGGCTTGGATACGGATGGTTTGTGCTTTTAGCGCCATCGCAAGGTCATCTTGCAACCCTAAAATTTTAGAGACTTTAATATTTGCGGCAGGTTTGAATTCAAACGTCGATACAACAGGACCCGCATAGGTACGTACGACATCCCCTTCGATATTGAAATGTTTCAGTTTTTCAATCAGATCGCGGATTTTGTCGTCAAGTTCTGCTTCATCGACAAGGGTTTGTTTCTTGGGAGGATTTTGAAAAAATTCCAAGGGTGGTAGTTTGAAATTTTTCGGTTTTTCACTGACCCCTTTATCGATTTGATCCAAAAGAATTTTATTCTCTTCGAGTTCATCTACAACGAGGGCATGTTGTTTGGACTCTTTGACTTTTTTTGCCATGCTCAGAATGGTCGATTCGCTCGGCGGTGGAGTAGGGGATTCAACCTGTATGGTAGGCTTGGTGTCAAGAGGGGCAATTGTTTCAGGTTCCATCGATATATCAATGGTTGAAACGTCCTCGATAGGGGCGTTGTACGGCGAATAATACGGTTTTGCTTCAATCTCTTTGTTTTGTATCTCATCCTCAATTATTGCGATCTTTTCATGGCTGGTCGCTATAGCAGGTTCTGTAGGCTCATCTGCAATTGGAAGTTGTTTTTTAGGTTTCGGAGTTGTAAGCGGTTTGTCCATGTACTCTTTTAGAGGCTGGGCGAGTTCGGAGAGACTTTGTTCCATAACCAGAACCACCGATACGGTTGCCATCATAAGCCACAATATCCATAAGCCAAATCCGCCGATATAAACGGCTAAGCTATCGGCAACGCTTCCGATTAAGGCTCCGCGATATTCTCCGTTTACAACGAGAGCTTGGAAAAAAAGAAGAGCAACAAAAAGCAATGCGAAAACGATACTCATCTCAAGTCGTCGATGAATTTCACCGGTATATTTGTACCAATACAGAAGGGGTACCATAAGCAGTAACAAATAGGTATAGGCAACATACCCGAATAGATGGAGATTCATTTGTGCAAAGGATGCACCATAGGTTCCTATGATGGATGCATCACCGATGATTGTGGCAAGTCCGAGATAAAATAAGATGCCGAAACCGGCAATAAAAAGAATGTCGCGTAAAATAGGGAGTCCTTAGGATAATTGTCTCAATTTTAGTGTTAGATTATAGCAAAAAAGGGTATAGAAACCCAATTTAATTGCAGTTTGCTACATATAATTGACGAGAGATAGTTTGGAAACTTTGGAGATATTAGATAGCAGTGCTTGGTAATTGAGACTAAGCTGTTGCATACGTGAGGCACTTTCGGCCATATCCGTATCGATCACATCCGATTGAAGTTTTTTCGTATTGACGATAAGTAGA
>NZ_JAEMQA010000130.1 GCF_022759005.1 Sulfuricurvum sp.
TCCAATTAAATCTCACATTTTAATGAATCATTATTTCGTCAGATAGGGGGTTAAGATTATTTTTATCACATTTTAACCAAAATTAAAATTCTCATATTTTTATCAATTTACAATTTTTAGTGATAATATTGTGATAAATCAATTACCTCATCCCTTTTACTCTAAAAATGCTATCATTACAAAAATCAATCGCTTGGATGGAGAGATACACTCATGGAAGTTAAAAATTGCCAAAGCTTGGATGAAGTACGTCACTATATCGATCAGCTCGATGATAAAATCGTTGAGCTGATCGCCGCTCGTAACGGCTATGTTAAACAGGCCGCCAATTTCAAACACTCCGTCGAAGAGATAAAAGCCAATGAAAGAATGGAAGCGGTAATGGATCGCGTGAGATATAAAGCGATGGAGTTCGGTGTTTCTCCGAATCTTCTCACTAAGCTCTATTCTATAATGATCGATGCGATGGTTGAAGCGGAAATTTCAGAGTTTCAAAACGCTAAATCATTATAATTTAAACTAAAATTTTGTCACTTCTCCACGACAAAGTGCCATCACCACTTTCCCTTTTAACGTCTCGTTTTTATAAAGGCTGTGATGGTGCGGAACGACCGTAGTACGGCTCGGATCAAACACAATACAATCACACGGTGAACCGATTTTGATCTCTCCTGCTTCGACCCCTATCTGTGCTCCAGGAGCACGCGAAGCGACCTCTAAGAGTTTTGCCATATCAATCACCTTCGTCTCAATCAAATAGGTATAGAGCAACGGCAAATACTCAGCGATAGAAGTTGTTCCCACGTGAGCATCGTAAAAGGTAATGTCTTTATGGATGTCGGAGTTCGGCTGATGCAACGCGCTAAGCGAATGAATATCTCCTTGCTTCAACGCTTCTATGAGTTCTAAGCGTTTTGTCTCATTGACCAATGGAGGATCAATCTTCGCATCGGTATCAAATCCGTTGCATGCCAAATCGTTTTTAAAGAGGTGATGGATAGAGACTTCACACTCGACCGCAATACCGTTTTTGCGCGCATCGCTAATTAATTCGATGGAACGAGGCTCTTTGATACTTTTGAATACAATTTTAATACCGAAATAACGGGCAATCTCAATCATCGACGCAACATGAACCACCTCAGAAATCGGAGGGATCCCCGGCAAACCAAGTCCGGAAGCAACCGCTCCATCCGACATTACACCGCTTTCGATCAAACTCTTCTCTTGGGCTTTGTAAAAGAGCGCTTTATCGGCCATTTTGGCATATTGAGCGATACGGCTGATCAGGTTATAATCGTTGATAGTAGAGGTATGGACTGCGACACACCCTTTTTTGAGCATAATAGCGATATTACTTAGCACTCCCGTATCGTTTAACGCACTAACACTCGATTCAATCGTTGCCCCGTTTTTTGAACAGCGATGCTGTTGGACAAATTCAAGGGTGATCTCATCATCAATACGCGGAGTCGTGTCACTTGCCAATACGGCGGTCGTCACTCCGCCGCAGAGGGCGCGTTTTGAGAGTTTTTCAAGATTGGTACGGCTGAGTTGGGCATCTTTGAGCCGAACATCGGTATCGACCAATCCCGGAATGAGATAACACCCCTGTGCCGATACGATCTCATCCCCACTGAGACAATCTCCGATCTCCGTAATAATCCCCTCTTCAATCCGAACATCGCCTCGACGTTCTCCGTTGATGTCGCAGATAATTGCCCCCGTTATGATCATAATCGCTCCCGTTCGCTATAATTACGCTATTTTAATCAAAGAAACGTTTAAAAAGGGTTAGAGTGATCAAAATCATTGTATTAATCTTACCGATAATGGTTGCGATAGCTGCACCTTCGCCGTATGATCAGGGGAAAAAACTCTATTTTAGCAAAGGGTGCAACGGATGTCACGGGGTAAGCGCAAGCGGAACAAATATTTACCCCTCTTTGGCGTATCGACGCAAAGCGTTTTTAACGTATCGGCTAAAACAGCTCCGTTCCAAACAGGGCAATACCCAGTTGGCACAAATGATGATCCCTTTTGCAATGGGGCTAAACGATTCCCAAATCGATGCACTCACCACCTTTTTAAGTGAGTATCACGAAAACTCAAAAGAAAAATATTCACCCGATGATTCCAATACCGGAGACGGAAGCTCATGAAACTCCTCGTCAGTGCATTAGAGCACTCTGCCAATGTCCATCTGAAATATCTGCTAAATGAGCTTGGGGGTGACGTAATATTATCGGGTATTTTTGATAACACCTTAGGTAACAGCATTATCGATTTGCGCGCTACATCGATCATGGGATTTGTCGATGCCATCAAAAAACTCCCGTTCTTTTTTGCTCTCAAAGATCAGATGCTCGAATTAGCTGCCGATGCCGATAAGGTGCTTCTGATTGACTCATCAGGATTTAATCTCCCCCTCGCCAAAGCGATCCGGAAACGCTATCCCGACAAAGAGATCATCTACTATATCCTCCCTCAGGCATGGGCATGGAAGAAAAAACGGATCCCTGTCCTCGAAAAAACGATTACCAAACTCTGCTCTATCTTGCCGTTTGAGCCTTCGTATTATTCACCAAATGCCCCTATCGAATACGTCGGACACCCGCTCCTCGATGAGATTACCATTCGAAAAACCGATCTGACACCCAGCGGAAAAATCACCTTTATGCCCGGAAGCCGCCCCGGAGAGATCAAACGACTTATGAGTATTTTTCGTGAACTGCGTAGTATGATCGATGCACGTGCATTGATCGTCATTCCGCCGCATTTCACCGATGAGCAGATCAAAGAGCTTTACGGCGATATTTCGACGTTTGAAATCACCCACGAAGCGCATCAAAGTTTGGCAGAGTCCGATTTTGCTTTTATCTGCAGCGGTACGGCAACGCTCGAAGCCTCGTTGATCGGAACACCGTTTGTTTTGGTTTATATCGCCAAAGCACTCGATTACGCCATCGGGAAACGGTTGGTTAAACTCGATTATGCGGGACTTGGGAACCTATTGTTTTTTCATCACTACGGACGAGCCATTCATCCTGAGTTTATTCAAAACGAAGTCAATGCTCAAAATCTGTATAATGCGTATCAACAAATGGACAAAGAAGCTTTCTTTAAAGACGCTTCCCATCTACGAGAACTTTTAGGGCATGGCAGTGCCAAACGTGTCAGCCAGATTATCAAGGAGTCCTAATGCTTAGACTTTTTTCATGGATAAAAAATAAAACCCGTGCGTTTACGGATGAAAAAATCATCCCTTATGTTTTTACGCTGAGTGATGGACCGATGCTTTTTCGTGACCTTCTCAAAACCAATAAGATGTATCAGGAGGGGCTGAAATTAGAGGGGAAAATACCGGGATTTCGTCTCAGTATCGGACGAAGCTATCTCGTCTTTATCGGACTTTGGCATCTTTTTATCTTGCCTGTTTCGATCGCATTTCACCCATTCTTGGCAAAAATAGATTGCCATTTGCTCATTATCATGGCCATTATATTCACAGGGATGTTTTTTGCAACCTATGCGATATTCAAAGAGTACCTCATCGATACCGTCGCATTAAAAATTATTCGTCATGCGTGGGAAAACCATTTTCCCCATTTTGATTATGATCTCCATGCCGGTGAAGTAGCAAAAATTTATTCGGAAGCATTGGAAAAAGAGATTCCGCATAAAAATATGCAGCTTTATATTTTGGATAAATTGGTCGAGAAACACTAAAACTTTAAAAAGCATAACTAAAATTAAACAAGGCGTTGTTGTCCGGTTGGAGAGATTCCAAACTCTTCGTCACACTGAGAGACGTTTTCATCCTCTTATTGATTTTATGTTTATGGGCTAGTTTGATTTTTTTGTTGATCCCGACAGTGGGATCGGCATCCTGCTCCGATACATAAGAGGCATTGATAACCGTCTCATTATTGTCTGAATAGGTAATTCCCGTCGTATAGCTATATGGATTACGATACAAAATACTCTCGGATGCCGGAACATCTAAACGGGTATAGCTCCCTTCTGCAAATACATTGTAAATATCATTGAGAGGATAGAGGGCTTTGAGCAGACTCGTATATTTCGTAGGCTCAGGGACGTCATATGCCGTTTTGAGCGGGATGGTGACGTTTTCCGCGGCATTCAAAGACAAAGATTCCCACAGCTTTTGACGATACAGGAGCGATACGTTGGTTTTTTCGATCGATGGGGTATTTCCCACTTTGGGTTTGATATACAAACCCTGCACTTTTGCCATAAACGCATCATTCGTATAAAGAGCACTCATGGAGGCGGTATCGACCGTCGTATTTTTCTTCAAATCGTAGTTGATACGCGTTTCACCCCCTAGCAAAGAGGTTGGTGCAGTATTTTTTGTATATTGCAGTGTTTTTTTCATACACTCATTTTGAGCATTGGCCCATATCGGAAGAGAACTCTCACAAGAAGACCCCGCCGAAGAATACTCCGCTGCGGAAACTACACTCATCGCTATACTAATGACGACACCGCTCCAACGCATTGACAGACACCTATGGACTAAAAAAATTAATTTTATGAAAATATACCCGAAGAATGGTAAAAAAGCTCCTCACCAATTTTTGGCAAGGAAAAAAAGAAGCGTAGAGAAATTATTTTTTGTATTGTCCCAAAATACTCATAAACTTCGGTATATTCGCGGCACCGTCATAGCGACCGATTTTTTTCCCGGAAGCATCCAAAAAATGGAATGTCGGAGTCCCCATATACCCAAGCCCATCAGGGATGGAATCGTTGTGTATGTCGATGTGGACAGGAACATACGATTTTTCTACTTCCAAAGCTACTATTTTCTCTTCAAAAACGATGTCGCTCATGTACTCGCACGCGGGGCAATTTTCCCGAGAGAGCATCACCATTACCCGCTTCTTCTCTTTTTTCGCTTGAGCGAGCGCCGCATCATACGATGAAGCCCATTTTAGATCCGCAAATGCCATACTTGCCAAGACCGATAAGAGTAAAACTATTTTTCCCATTTTTATTTCCCTAAGTGTTTGATAAATTCTTGAGGTTCTTTGAACCCGACAATATCGGCCTCTTTTTGACGCGTACCGTTTTCATCGAAAAATAAAATTGCAGGAGGACCGAAAATACCGAATTTTGCAGTAATTGCGCGGGCGGCTTCATCGTTAGCCGTAAGGTTCACCTGTACCAAAACATAATCGTCCATAGCGGTTTTGACATTTTCATCGCTAAAGGTTTTTGCTTCTAACTCTTTGCAGGCGGTACACCAATCCGCATAAAAATCGACCATCACCTTTTTCCCTTTACTCTCTGTCAAAATTGCATTCAGCTCATCGATAGAGGTGATTTTTTCAAATTTTTTGTGTTGCGCTTTTATCGGTGCTGCCTGAACTTGAGCAATAAACGGATCAAGAGGATGCAACACGTTTTTAGCCCCTGCCATACCGCCGACCAATAAGCTGATACCGTACAATAAAACCATAAATCCGAGCGCTTTGACATTGGCACGGGAACTCCATGAGGGATGCGCCCCCAAAGGTTCCAACGCATTCATATTGATCGCAACGAAAATCGCTAATCCGCCCCACAACAGCAGTGTCGTATTTTCATCCAACACACGCCCGATCATCCAGATCGCAATACCGAGCAGCATGACTCCGAATACTGCCTTGATGACATCCATCCACATCCCCGGTTTAGGCATAAAGTGGCCTGATGTCGTCCCCACGATCAACAACGGGACTCCCATCCCGATTGAGAGAGAAAAGAGTGCTACTCCGCCGAGCAGTGCATCCCCTGTTTGCCCGATATAGATCAACGCTCCAGCCAACGGTGCCGCGACACACGGTCCGACGATCAATGCCGACAAAAAGCCCATGATCGCAATTCCGATAATACCTCCGCGTTGAGATCCCATTTTGCTGAGACGCGATTGGATGAAATTCGGAATTTGCAATTCATACACATCGAACATCGAAAGAGCCAATAAGACAAAAATAAGGGCAAAAGAGACAATAACCCACGGCGTTTGAAACGCTGCTTGAAGATTTGCACCGAACAATCCTGCCAAAATTCCCGCAATCGTGTACGCCACTGCCATTGAAAGTACATAGACCAAAGAGAGGAAAAACGCTCTTTTTGCCCCCATCCCTTTGCCCTGAGCCAAAATAACCGAAGAGATGATCGGTATCATCGGAAAAACACACGGCGTGAGAGAGAGAAGCAACCCGAAACCAAAAAAACTAATAATAATCACCCAAAGGCTTCCCCCTTTAATCACACCGGCGATTTGATCGGTTTCAGACTCTTTCACCTCTACCTTCGGTGCCGGAGGAGGTGGTGGAGCAATCTCAAGCGCTTTTGGTTCAACCACCGGAGCTTTGAGTACCGACGACTCACTCATTGGAACTTTGGATGCATCCAACGTCACTTCCAGCGTTTTTTCCATCGGTTCATAGCACAATCCTGCACTCGAACACCCTTGATAAGAGAGTTTGATTCTGACCTTTTTATCACCGGAAAGCTCTTTGGTTCTCATTAGTGCGATACGGATAGCGGGAGAGGATTCGTATACTTTCTCTCCATCCAATACGATCGGCTCAACCATCGTCACCGATTTGAAATCGATCCCGTCTTTTTTATCCGCATCTTCCACTTTGAGCTTATCGGCATAGATATGGATCTGATCGCCCATAATCATCTCTACACCGATGGTTTTGGCATCCACCATTTTAGCCGAGGGTTTAAAAGCCTCATCAGGCTGTAAAAAGCCCACCGCCCAAATATTTAAAGAAATAAGTAAAAACAATAGCCCGCGCATACAGTACCTTCTTAAAAAATCATCTTTATTTTATCACAAGTAACTGTTACAAAACTCAGTGAGAAACATTGTTAATATTTTTCAGCTT
>NZ_JAEMQA010000092.1 GCF_022759005.1 Sulfuricurvum sp.
CTTTTTGGTACATCACTTGTGAGTGTTGAACCCCTTTGTTACATCCGCGTGGGTTGAAGTCAGGGATTTTAGCATTGATAACCGGATAGCGAGCCGATTGGTTCTCACGGGTTACAACACCGTTATTTGACCAAACTTCCCATGCACAGTTACCTTGACAGTTTACACAGTGGTAAGCAAACCCGTGTTCCTCTTTTTTCCCGTAAACGAATGAAAATTCGTTACGGTACATCTCTTCAGTATAGTTGGTATTCGGGTAATTGTTTTTCCCGTTTTCCACTGAAATTACATTGGTTTTTGCGAAAAGTGAACCTTGTGAAGCCACTAATGCAGCCGTCATCCCTGAAACTTTCAGAAAGTTACGGCGTTGATTGTTCATTACTTTTGTCATTCTTATAGCCTTATCGTTTAATCGGAAGGTTCATGTCGTTACCCCAAACGTCCCAGCTTCCAGTGAAAACTTTGACGTTTTTGTAACCCAACAATTGAAGCGCAGCAATGTGTTCAGATCCACGTCCTGCACCCACTTGACAATACGCATAAATCGTTTTATCCGGTGTTACCCCATAGCGGTTATATACTTCTTGAAGTTTATCGGCTGATTTGAATGAAAGTTTGTTATCCGCATCCGAAATCTGTGCCCATTCGATAAACGTTGCACCCGGTACGTGACCGCCGCGCGCTACGTTATCCATTTTACGCTCACCGATGATTTCAGCGATACCGCGTGAATCGATAATCACGTATTGTGAGTTTTTCCCGTTTTTGAGAATGTCTTCCATAGCATGTTTGACTTCATTTTTGTCAGCAATAGCCGTATAATCGATTTTTTTAGGATCAATTTTATAGTTTTTCGGAGTGTCTACCTCTTCACCTTTGACAACAAGGAGACGTTTTTCAACTTCAGCCATTTTGTCTTTCAATACTTTGCTATCTGCTTGAATTTTTGCGATCGTAGCATCCAAAGCAGCTTTATCGGCACCCTCTTTTGTCAATGCCTCTTTTGCTTCTTTGAGTGATTTCGTTGCCGCTTTGAGATCTTTATTCAAGGCATCATACTCTTTTTGAGCCGGATCAACCGCCATCATAGCAGCACGTCCACCGTTAAGTATTTTGACGTTTTTGTGACCGAAACTTTTAAAGAATGAATAAACACCCGTCGCATTCGGACCTTTGAAATCGTCGTACGCAATAATTGTCATATCGTTGGAAATACCCTTACCGCCAATATACTTTTCTGCATCATCCGGGCAGCGATAAAGAGGCGCACAGTGCATCTCTCCGTCAATCTCTGAATGGTGCAAGTGGTGAGCGTACATCTCAACTGAACCCTTAATGTGACCGAGTTTATAAATATCTTCGTTATCACCCGATACGAACATCACTTTTGGATTACCAATCAGCTTGACCGCTTCATCGGCAGAAATAAGGATATTGTTGTCCTTATACCCATCGGCTGCCATCAAAATGGTCGATGCCGACAGTGATGCCGCAACACATAGTGTTTTTAGCAATCTGTTCATCCGTGCTCCTTGTTTTTAAATATGCACACGTCGGTGCGTTCATTTACGGAATTACCGCTTCCATTATAGAGTTGACACTCTTAATCGATGTTAAAAACCCTCTTAATATCGTTATTCGGATTACAAATTGTTACATACTTATCACAATTTTAAAGCTACTTTATTATGCTTCGTTGTTTTATGTTTTCTTATAAATCCCAGACTGTTTATTCCCTTATATAGTAGAATTAATAGTTACAATTTAATCACTTTTTGATAGTATGACACTTATTTTTTATCACAAACAGACAAAGGAGACGGTAATGGGGGATATAAAAGTTCAACAAGCCATCGCTACATCGGACACCTCATCATTAATTGACTTACTTGAGAATAAATCACTGCCTATCGAAGAGGTTCAATCCATTTACAATGCATTTAAATCTGACAAACAAATCGTCGGTCAAGTAGCGATGAATCTTTCATTACGCACATCCGTTTATGAGCGGGAAAAAGAATATAGCCCTATCATGGTAGAACTGCTCATTGACATTGCCAGCAATCCCGTCGATATGGGCGCTCGCTGGGCCGTTGCAAAAAATCCTCACACACCGGTAGAAGTGCTCCGACATCTCTCCAACGATCCGATCAACTTGGTTCGCGCACTTGTTGCGGCCAATCCTTCTACCCCAAGCGATGTGCTGGAAAAATTTTTCAACGATGAAAAAATTGTTCGTGATGGATTGTCCGGAAATCCTAACACCCCTCCAAAACTTTTAAAAATTCTATGTGACGATAATGATAAAATGGTACGAATGCGTTTGGCGGAAAATCGTTCTGCTCCTAAAGAGATTATCGCCCTTTTGGTCAATGACACGGATCCGGACGTGAGCAAAGCCGCCAGTGCTAATCTGGGAGAACGTGCATGAAGAAACGGCATTTCGAAGAGCGCAGCCAGTTCATGAGCTTGGAAAATCATTTTCTTAATACCTTTTTTTCCGGACTTTATCTCAGTGCGGCCGATCTCATTGCTATCGGCAAGGCAAACGGGGTGGAACTCCACATGCATTCACGTGAAATGCTCATCAAAGATCTTCTGAATGAATCCAACAATAAAGGGACTTTACAAGGGGTTATCGGATCGCTTAATGCCCTTATTGACGAGCGTATCAATGTGTGCCATCGTCTAAGTTTGGAGTATCCTTCCGCACGCGGAGCTTTAGCGAAATTAGCCCAAAAAGCGACCGGAAGCAAAGCTCTTTTAGCACGTGAAGCGCGAGGAAATCCGTATGAACACTAAAGAACTCCTTGAAGCACTCAATGCACTCTCCTATCCTGGGCTCAGTCGAACCCTCGGTGAACTCAAACTCATTTCTGAGGTCAAAGTTACCGATAATCAAGCGTCCATTGAACTTTTGACACTAAGTGACGACTCATATCTGAGCGTCAAATCGGCGATTGAAGAGGCGTTTTCACAATACTTCTCATCGATGAATATCACCAAAAAAGCAACCGTCAAAAAGGATATGAACTACGGAAACAGTGCCGCGCCCAATAACCGAGCACCGTATGCCGCAAACGTTATCGCAGTAACCAGCGGAAAAGGTGGAGTCGGTAAAAGTACCGTGAGTGTTAATCTTGCCATAGCCCTCGCTCAGCGCGGATACCGCGTAGGGATACTGGATGCCGATCTTTACGGTCCGAATATCCCTCGCCTGACCAATACCGACCTTGAAAAAATCAAATGGAACGACGACAACAAAATCGTTCCAAGCGAAAACTATGGTATTAAAATTATGAGTGTCGCTCTCACCACTCCGACATCCGATACCCCTCTCGTATGGCGTTCATCGGTTGCCGTATCGGCACTCATTCAGTTTCTCGAAGACGTTGCATGGGGGGAACTCGATTTTCTCGTCATCGATATGCCTCCGGGTACCGGCGATATCCAACTCACTATGGCTCAAGAGCTACCGATTACCGCCGGAGTAATCGTCACAACCCCTCAACTCGTTGCCAGCGATGATGTCAGCCGCTCTATCCGAATGTTCCAAGACATTCACGTTCCGATGGCCGGATTGGTTGAAAACATGAGCTACTTCATCGCTCCCGATACAGGTACACGCTACGATATTTTCGGAAGCGGTGGCGGTGAACGCCTCTGCGCACGCTATAACATTCCGTTATTGGGACAAATTCCGCTAAATATGGCTATCCGTGAGGGGAGCGATAACGGTGAACCGCCGGTTGTTTTAGGCGATGAATCGTTGAAAAGCTATTATCGTGACATTGTAGAAAATATGTTTAAGTCGGTGAAGTTTAGAGTGTAAAGGATATATCGTTCGTGGTGAGCCAGTCGAACCATGAACGTGTCCACCCTTCGACGAGCTCAGGATGAACGGAATATCTTTATTTGAAGATTTTCTTCAAATCGTTTTCAATCGCACCCGGTACGGTCGCAATTGTCATAAATTCATTCATTGTTAATAACGGATAGCTAATCGCAATAAAGTATTTTGCGCTCAATGCTTTTGCTTGTCCCCCTTCGATCAATACTGCCCACGGAAGTATTTGTCCGTTTTGTGCTCCGATTTTTTTGACAAATCCGTTAGTACGGCGATCCATATCAACGAATGCTACATAGCGATCATCCGACAATTTAACAACAGCTGTTGTCCCTTTTGCTTTTTGAGCTTTAGCGACCAAATCTGCAGTTGAGCCCTCACCGACAACCATCATCTCTTCATAATACGGCATTCCAACCATAAAATGGTATCCTGCCAATCCGGCAAATTCCCATTTATCTGCTGAATCTTTCAAAGGGCCGAACGCTTTTTCCAAAGCAGCCAATGCTGCAGCAGCTGTAGCATGGTCATATTCACCTTGCATAAATGCTTTGCCAAAATAGATCGGATTGGCAACGCTGATCTGTTTATTTGCATCATCGACCAAAATACGTCCTACTGCCGCGAAACCACGTGACGGTTTATTGGCCATAGCTTTCATTTGAGCATTGGTGAACAATACGGTTGTCCCTGCATCGGTTGCTTTTGTACCGACTACCTCAAACCCCGCAGAGGATAGTTTCGCTTTTACGCCATCTACATCACTGTAAGCTCCGATTTTATACGCAGCAACAACTTTTTCAACCTTTACTCCGGCTTCCACTTCAGGAGCCGTACCCGCACATCCGCAAAACCCGATGACGAGTGCGCTCATTAATAGTGAATAGAATTTTTTCATTTCTCTTTCGCTCCCAATCCGATCATGATTCCTGTGATCTCTTTATCAAGACTGCGGATAGACTCAACCATTTTTGGATCGTTGATTCCCATAACGGCAATCCAGTTTTCCAAACGCGGCATACCGACTATAAGTTTGTTGGATCCTTTTTCTACGTACATGTACATTGAACATGGCGCGAATGTCCCAGCATCTGGACGACCTCTGTTAAAAATCCCTTCAGAGAATCGGAAATGACACAATGAATAAACCCAATACTCATCATAACGACCGAACTCAATATTGTTGTCGGTCATAGAACCTTTGATATCTTTGTATCCCGCAATGATATATTTGTGCGCTTCAAAAGCCGCTTCAAATTTGCTTTGGAAATCGCTTTTAAACGCATCCAAACTTGCTCCGCGCTCAAACGGAACTTCAAATGTCATCATAGGCTTAGCCGGAAGAGCTTTGTAATCAACCGTTTGCACTTTGCTTCCGATCTCTGTTTCAACCATTTTATCCAACGGAACAAAAGATGCGGCAAATTTTGCACGTACGTCCGCGTCTTTAACACCGACGATGTCGAGCATCGTTTCAGGAGTTACGTGACCGACATAGGTTTTATTCTCACCCATTTTTTTGTAGATGTGCAAGTTAAACGGAGAAAATCCACCCAATGCAGGCTCTTTCATCAACAACGGTCCGACAACCGAATCGTTAGTGATTGAGAAAAATCCGAGGTTATCCAAAGTCTCTTTGAATGTCGGATCGAAATCAGGATGTTTCTCTTGTACCCCTTTTACCGTTTTAAACTCGGTACCCCATTTGGTTTTATACGCATCATTAATACGCTCATGCGGGTCAGAGAGGACAAAGCCCAATGAATTGATCTTGTTATTGACCATGTCCATAAACACTTTCTCTTTATCGCCTTCACCGATATAGAATTTTGCCCCTTGAGCACCAAATGCCATAGAAGCTGCCAATGATAATGCCGCTGCACCGATTAGTAATTTACTAAACATACTGTTCTCCTTCGTAATAATCGCTATCGAGCCGTGATGCCCTCTATTAAGAGGATATTCTATCACAAAACCATCAAATAAACGATAATAACAACTCAATTTTTATGAACTCTGATTATCGCTGAGAAAAGTGGAGTGAATGTGAATCTCTCCCGAGGGGGGAGAAAAAGTAAAACTTCTTAGAAGTTGAAGTTAAGTTGTGCAGTAACTGCGTCTTGACTATGTTTTGTTGTGATATTTCCACCCATCATATTTGCATATGTATCCGTTTTTTCCGGTGAGTATACATACGCCAAATCAAGTGATGTCATTTTTGTAAATGCATAGCTACCACCTACGGTGTAGTGTTTTTCGATAATTGCTGGGAATCCGAGAAGATTTAAAGTATTGGTCAGTCCACCATCTGTAGCAACGCCTTGATCTTTGATTGGGCTTTTAGCATAGTTATAACCGGCACGCAATGCCCAGTTATCTTGCGCAAACTGATAACCGAACATATAGACATTTTGATCTTCCCATTTAAAATCTTTATACCCTTTTGCATCGGACCATTTGATTTTTTTGTAATCAACCGCAAAGGTGTGTTGTCCCATTTTATAAGAAACCCCTACACCCATTTCAGCCGGTTGCTCAAGATTATCAGAAAGAACTAAAGCTCCTCCTGAAAACTGAGAAGCAGCAACTGATATTTGTCCATCATATTTCATATCGATAGCAGATTTATACGAAGCACCGACTGTCAAACCAGCACTCTCATACGCAGCACCGACGGTATAGCCAGCACCAAAATCTTGCGCAACACCTTTAGTACTACTTGGAGTGCCGAGCATATTATAATTAATATCCAATGAACCATACTGGAGAATTGGAGCAATACCTACGCTAAAT
>NZ_JAEMQA010000087.1 GCF_022759005.1 Sulfuricurvum sp.
CACTCTTCACCGCTGGAAACCATGATGCGGATAGCGGCGAGCAGCGGCATCGAGAGGGTAGGGTGTTTCATATAATATTTGATGAAATCAAACTGCTGACGTAACAACTCGGGGCTGACGCTAAAAAGCTGTGCGTTATTCCCGACGGTTCCACGCATCGCTTCGATGATCTTGTAGAGTTTCGCTAACTCGCCGGTCGCTTCTGAGGGTTGAATCGTCTCGATAAGTGGCATAAGAGATCCTTTTAGGATTGTGTTGACTGTTTGGTCAAGTGGCATTATAAAACGATTTGACCAAATAGTCAAGAGGGTGTGGTATAATTTTATTATGAAAGAAACAACACGACAAAAATTGATCGACGCAACGTATGAAGAGGTCTATTCGCACGGTTATCAAGGTGCGGCGCTAGCCGATATACTCGCTAATGCAGGGGTGCATAAAGGCTCTATGTACCACTTTTTCCCGAACAAAAAAGAGATGGCACTATGTGCAATCAATGAAAAAATGGGAGAACGTTTTGATAATATGTATCGGGGAATCGCTCATCAGGAAGCTCCTTATCTGCCGCGTTTATATGCATTAATACGTGATACATCACGTCGTGATTTCAAACGGGGATGCCCCATCGCTAATCTCGTACAAGAGATGTCGAATATCGATGAAGATTTTAACCGAACGATGAAAGAGATGTATACACAGTTTCGTCTGAGCGTCAAAGCGATTTTTGATCAGGCGATTGAGAGTGGTGAACTAAAAGAGTGTGATACCGCAAAGCTGGCTTTGTTTACTACGTCGGCATTGGAGGGGGCTATTCTTGCGGCAAAAGCATCGGGAGAACCGCAAGATTATATCGATGCAGTAGAATGTCTAATCGGCTATATCGAATCGTTTAGATGTATGCATCCATGAAAAAAGAATCGCATTTACTCTATTTTATCGGCATGATTGTTGCGATGCTCTTGTGGGGTGTGGCGTGGACGGCGGGCAAGGTCGCGGCGCATCACTCCAACGCCGAAGTGGCGGCTTTTTGGCGCTATGCGTTCTCTCTCATTTCTATTATTCCGCTCATCTGGGTGATGAAATCGCCACTGCGTTCCGATCGTAGAGGGATGATCTACATGATCGCGGCGGGACTGCTCACGTCGGTCTTTAACTACTTTTTCTTTGCGGGGTTGTTGCACGGTCAGGCGGGATACGGCGGAACGCTCGTTACCTCGATCTCTCCGATTATCACCTATATACTCTCCATCGCACTCTTGGGGCTTCGCATATCGACCAAAGAGATTATCGCCCTGAGTGTGGGGATGGCGGGTGCGCTGGTATTGCTCAATGTCCCTACGCAAGGGTGGGCGTTTTTGACCCTCGAAAATAGCTATTTTGTCGCCGCCGCATTCGTTTGGGCACTGGTCACTATCGTCTCGCAAAAAGCTTCCAAACATACTACGCCGATGCTTTATACGACGGTAGTATTTGCTGTCGCGATGACTACAAATCTCCTCTTTGCCCTGCCGTATCATCCGTTCGATTTTACACGTTATGACACAACGTTTTGGTGGACAATACTCTTTATCGGTATTTTTCCGGGTACGCTCAGCACAGCCCTCTTTTTTGCTTCGGCGGGGAAAGTTGGGGCACATCGGACGGGTGTATTTATGTTTCTTGTTCCTATCGGTGCAATCGTATCGAGTATTTTTGTATACGGTGAACGTGTCGAACTCTCGACGCTTATAGGGTGTGTATTGGCGTTTGCGGCAGTGATTTTGTTCAACATAAAAACATCAAAAAAATAAAAAGTCATTTTTTGGTCACAAAAATAGCTCTGATACAAACTACTTTAAGCTACAAATTATGATAATATAAAATAGAGTTATGATTGAGCGGGAGAGATGTTTTCACTGCTGCACCCAAATCCCGAAAAAACCTGTTTCATTGTGAGCCGACCGGCGAGATCGTTGCTATGGAGGGTAAATTCGCCTCCAAAAGAAAGCGTGACAAACAGTGCCGAAGAAGTAAGTAATGAGATTATGCGCATAATGACTCCTTGGGAAAATCGAGTTATTGTAGCGAAGAGTTTTCTAAAGTGAGCAAAAATTTTTACTTAAGCACGATATACTTTTTTAAAAAGAAGTTTTGATGTCTACTCCTATCCTTTCATTTGAAAATCTTGATCTGAGCTATGAGCTTACTCACGTTTTAAAAAATATTTCACTTCGCATTGAGAGTGCAGAACACTGCGCTATCCTCGGAGCCAACGGTTCGGGCAAATCGAGTCTTATCAAGCTGATAAACAGCGAACTTTATCCATCGTACAAACAAGAACCTTTTCGCCGTGAGATACTAGGTCGTGAGCGTTGGGCGATCACCGAGTTGCGTCAACATATCGGGGTCGTGACGAATGATTTACATAGCCGTTTTGCTTACGAGCGGGGAAATTTGAGCGGGTTTGAGACGGTGTTGAGCGGGTTTTTCGGAACGCTGGGGCTTTTTGAACATCTCGTAGTAGAGATGGAACACTTAGAAGGTGCGGTTAATGCGATGAAACGGTTGGGAATCGAGCATCTGCGTGATAAGCCGCTGAGCCAAATGTCAACGGGGGAATTGCGAAAATGTATCGTAGCCCGTGCGCTGGTTCATCCGATAAAAGCGATACTCCTCGATGAGCCGACGGTGGGGTTGGATATCAAGGCGCAATTTGATTTTATCGAAATGGTACGCTCTCTCGCCCAAAGCGGTACGACGGTGATCCTCGTCACCCATCACATCGAAGAAATTTTCGAGGAGATCAGCAAAGTGGTACTGCTCAAAGAGGGGCGAATCATCGCTCAGGGGCGTAAAGAAGAGGTTCTCAACAGCACCAATCTCTCAGAGACGTTTGATATGGAGTTAGAAGTCCACCAAGAACAAGGGCGATACTGGATTCGCCCCGCAATGCTTTAGAGATAACTAACCAATTCGCTCAGCTCTGAGCGGTGAAGGGGCGGTTGTTCATTGACGCGGTAGCCGAATGGGACGAGTAGGGCAATACCGTAAGTATCGGTATCAATTCCCATGATTTTCTCGACCGCATCACGGTCAAATCCCTCCATCGGACAGGAATCGATTCCGATCGAAGCGGCAGCAGTCATCATGTTTCCTGCAGCGATATAAACCTGACGTGCCGACCAGCACTCTAATACTTCATCGCTGAGCGGATCGATCCATTGTGCGTACATTGGCAGAAGATAATCGGGATAATGGAATTTTTCAAATTCGCTTTGTATATAGCCGTCGGTACTGCGGACATTTTTCTTGTAGCCGATAGCGATGAGTTCGGATGCAGTTGTCACTTGCGGCTGGTTCCACGCCACGGCTTGGATCGCTTCTTTCATCGCTGTATCGCGGATCACGAAAAACTGCCATTGCTCCATCCCGAACGAACTTGGGCTGAGACGTCCCGCTTCGAGGATAAAGGTCAAATCTTCACTGCTCATAGGTTTGGTTGTATCGAACAGTTTGCACGCATGACGGAAGTGCATCGCTTTTTCAAAATCGTTTCGCATTAGAGGCTCCTTTAGGATTATGTCAGGTGAGATTCTATAGCATACGGTATTTACTGTCAAGAACGTACTAAAAAGTACTATACATACTAAAAGGTAACTATAGATGATCGACGAATCGCGTTTTAATTGCCCTTTTGAACTTACGATTGAGCTGATCGGCGGCAAATGGAAAGGTCTTATTTTGTGGCATTTGATGGAAAAAAAAGTGCTCCGAAACGGTGAGATGCTTCGCCTAATGCCGCGTATTACGCAAAAGATGCTGACGCAGCAATTGCGTGAGATGGAGGAAAACGGTCTTATTAGCCGTGTCATCTATGAGCAGGTACCGCCAAAAGTCGAATACAGTCTCACATCGCACGGTGAAGCGCTGCGCCCGATCCTCAATCAGATGATAGAATGGGGACTTGTCTATGCGCGGGAAAATAATATCACGATTGCGTGCAGTAGTCATTAAAAGGACAAGTATATGGTTTCAGTTAAATATTTGCATCAGGTACAGGCGGCATTGTTGTCGGGTTTTATGAGTTTTATTATGTCGGGTGCGATTACGTTTATCAATCTCGGATGGGTAGACGGATTTGTCGGAATATGGATTCATGCGTGGCTGGTGGCGTATGCCATCGCGTTTCCGACGATACTCCTTGTGTTTCCGTTTGCCCGAAAACTGGCGATGAGGATCGCATCAAAGTAGTGTTTAAATATCGAACAAAAAATAGCAATTTTAGAATAGTTTTGTCTTGCTAAATCCTATATAATAATGGCGATATTTTGCATAGGAGAAACTATGAGAAGCAAACGATTTGGATTAGGTGTCGCAATTGCGGCTATGATGATAGGGTCGCTCAATCTGGATGCCGGAATGATACGGGATATGATACAAAAGCGTGCCGAAGCACACACTACGACCTCCTCACAAACATCGAACACTATGATGGATGTCACCTACGGCAGTGATAAAAAACAGCGCATGGATGTCTATCTCCCCGCCAATCCCCAAAATGCTCCCGTGATCGTTATGGTACACGGCGGTGCATGGAAAATTGGGGATAAACGCTCCAATAACGTAGTGGATAACAAAAAAGCGCGTTGGAATCCCAAAGGGATTATTTTTGTGTCGGTCAATTACCGCCTATTGCCCGATGCTGATCCTCTCAAACAAGCTGACGATGTCGCTGCGGCATTGGCATATGTCCAAAGCCATGTCGTGCAGTGGGGCGGTGATTCTCAAAAAATCGTACTCATGGGGCATTCTGCCGGCGCTCATCTTGTCGATTTAATCTCCTCTGATCCCGCACGTTATCCAAATCTAAAACCGTGGCTCGGAACAGTGTCACTGGACAGTGCGGCAATGGATATCCCAAAAGTTATGAGTACAAAACATTACGATTTTTATGACGAAGCTTTTGGAACCGATCCTGCATATTGGGCGGATGCGTCGCCGTATCAGCGTCTAAGTTCGAATGCCGTACCGATGCTGTTAGTATGTTCAACCGAACGGCCGGATAAACCGTGTGCCCAGACCGAAGCATTTGTTCAAAAAGCAAAATCCCTGAATCTGCGAGCCGAAATGACACCGCAGGCATTGAAACACAAAGAAATTAACGATGAATTGGGCTTGGAAAGTAACTATACCAAAGCAGTTGAAGAGTTTATGAGATCGTTAGGCATGGCAATCTAAAAGGAGGGTGGAATGATGCGATTGGTATTTTCAGCAGCGCTTTTGGGGATTATATCAGGATTGGCAGGCAGCGAGACTATCCGTTCGGACGATCTTTTGGAAGGGAAGTTTTCAACATCGACCCCCCGTGTTTAAAGTTCATAAAGGAACGTCTTTGATCGCAGGGAAGGGTGATAACGCACTCTTTGCTCTAAACACTTCAGGAGAGATAACATTTCGTGAGTTGCCTAATGTGAAAAAAGCTCATAATGATTATACGATTGTTTTAAATGAAGCAAACAGTGAGATAACCCTGTCAATTAGGGTTATGAACGATGCGTTAGCCTTCGGGGCTCTTTATTTAGCTAATCCTGATCTGCCTGAGCGTTTTAGAAGTCAGGCCGAACTAAATACCCCTAACCCCGAGAGCTTCTATACTCAGGATGAACAAGGATATCTGGATTATCCGACCTTGTAAGCTTCTTTCTTAAAAATCAGATTTTTCAGACTCCGCTCTTCCTCTATTTCGGGGAAGTTCTCGAGATTTTTTAACCTCTCAACATATTGAAACTCCGGGGCATTTTTGCGGAAAAGGGTTCGGATAAATTTAGAGTCCAATTCAGGTGCGTTGAGCGCTGAGAGGACGACGCACTCCTCAGCGGCAAACTCATGGAGGCGGCGGATGATTTTCTCGTAATCGCTCGTTGCGGCGAATGAGCCTTTTTGAAAGCTTGGGGGATCGATGATGATCAGATCATAGGGACCACTTTTGCGGATACGGCTCCACGATTTGAGGATGTTGTAGGGCATAAACTCCACTTTTTTGGTATTGAGTCCGTTTAGATGGTGGTTTTCCCGTCCCATAGAGAGGACATTTTTGTTCATATCGACATTGACGACATGTTTTGCTCCGGCATACATAGCGACAACGGAAAATGCGCAGGTATAGGAGAAGAGGTTTAAAACCTTTTTCCCTTGGGCATGCTCACGGATAAACTCCCTCCCTAGCTTCATATCGGGAAAAAATCCGATATTTTGGGCATTTTGAAAATTGACGTGATATTTGAGGCTGTTTTCGATCGCATAGGTAATGCGGGGCAGCTCTCCGGCAATGAGGGTTGAGGGGGCGGTGGGGAGATAGCGCTGCTGGATGACCAGTGCCTCCCATCTCCCCTCACGTACATAAAAATCACGCAGCATCGAGACGATAGATTCTTCCTCCTCGGAGCCCTCAAACAGCACAGCAAAGAGTACTTTGTCTACGCTATCCACCGTCAGAAATCGGTAGGCTCCGTAGGTATTCCCCCGACCGTGAAAGAGTCGGGTGTACTCTTCGGTTACGGTAGTGGAAGCAGTGCGCAAATGGTGGTGTAAATCAGCTATAGTCATTCTGTAGGCTTTTTATTAATCGTATAAAGCTTA
>NZ_JAEMQA010000028.1 GCF_022759005.1 Sulfuricurvum sp.
ATTAGAACAAATCTACAAAGAAAATTCGAAAAATATTTTATGCTATCAAAAAGAATAAAAAAGGTCGAAGGGTAATTGCTCCCTCGACCTTAATGTTACCGCTCCATTGAACGTATGAAAAGTGATACTATCAAAAAAAATCATAGCATAAAAAATTGGTTGTGAAACTTCTTAGACGTGTACCGGCTTGAACAGTGATTTCATGAGCGGAAAATCCATAATTTTTTCCGGATTGGTTTCTCCGTTGAGATTGACGATTTTGAGACGTCCGTAGCCGTTGTTGAAATCGTTGGCCAAATCGTATACGACTCCGACAATGGTGAGTTTTCCGCTCTCCACATCCTCTTTAAACTCTTTTTGCGCATAATAGGCTTGTTGATGAACGTTACTGATGACGGCAGCAAGCCATTTGGACTCTTCCGTACCACCGTTTAGAGATGTTTTACGCACAGCCAAAGAGAGAGAATCGAGCTCTTTGATGATATGCGGTCCTTCCTCGGAATAATCGCTTAATGCCGCTTTGATCGCTCCGCATCGTGAATGCCCGACGATAATGAGAAGAGGAGTGTTGAGGTGACGTACACCGTATTCGACACTCCCCATATTGGATCCAAACTGATTTCCAATGTTACGGATGACAAAGAGATCATTTTCGGCCGTAGCATCCAAGGCTGCACTTTGAAAGCGCGAATCCGAACATCCGATGATGGTAGCACGAGGGTGTTGGGAGTTTTTCATTTTTTCAAAAAACGGATTCCCTTGGTGATTGACGTAATAATCGTTTTGCGAGATGATCTCTCCGAACATTTTGTTCGCAATCTCTTGCAATTCCGCCGTATTAGGTGCATTATGGTGAGCATCGGAGGCAAATACGGTGTTAGGAGCTAACAAAGCGCTTCCAGAGGTAAAAGCAAAAAACTTAAGAAACGTACGCTTATTCATTCATTGATCCTTATCTTGATTGGTGTAGTGTACCACATAAAAAGGACTATTGCGAATGATTCTGATCACCAACCTCCGTAGAGAGACTTTCTTCCGATGTTACCTCTGAGTAGGTGGTATTAAAAAGATCGGTAACGCTTTCATTGTCATCTGATACTTCCTGAGTCTCTTGTTTAGAAGGGGTCATTACCTCTTTGAAATCGGGAATGACGACTCCTCTGCGTTTGAGAATCTTATAGATGATGCGAGAGCGGTTTTGAACGTATTTTTGATTACCCGTAGGGTCGTATTTGATCGGGTTTGGGAGTACGGCGGCTAAATGTGCCGCTTCGAGTCCGCTCAAGCTTTTTGCGCTTTTATGATAGTAATGACGTGCTGCCGCTTCAATCCCGAAAATTCCGTCTCCCCATTCGGCAACATTGAGATAAATCTCCAAGATACGCCGTTTTGAGAGAGTTTTTTCGATACGCCATGTGATAATCGCCTCTTTAATTTTTCGGACTGGATTTTTGCTCGGTGAGAGATAGAGATTTTTGGAGAGTTGCTGGCTGATCGTACTTCCCCCTGCAACTTTCCCTTTTTTGAGTGTTTTTTCGAGTGCTTGTTCCATCCCTTCGACATCGAAACCGTCATGATTCCAAAATTTGTCGTCTTCACCGATCAATACTGCTTTGATGACATTGGGTGAGATTTGAGACATACTGACCCATTTTTGAGTGATCTGCATATCTCGGTTTTGTTCTGCCCATTCGGCTTGGCGGTATTCCATAAAGGCGGTTGGAACCGGATTGGTTTCTACCAAATTCGAGACATTGGGATAGATGAAATAGCGACCGACGTCGATGATCCCCCCGAGGATCAGGAGGATGAAAATGAGTTTGAGTTTAGACATGATTATTCTCTATTGAGTTTCGGCAAATGCCATTGTTTTTTAACCGCTAATAGTCGCAAGAAAATGGCAAACGCGGCAACGCCGGCAACGCCAAGCGTATTGATCATATTTATTTGAGCCAATAACAACAATAAAACCGAGACGATGATCGCAATGGAGCCGTAAAAATCACTGATAAGGACGGAAGGGACCTGATTGATCATCGTATCGCGTAGAACTCCCCCTCCGACGGCGGTAAGGAAGCTGAGAATCATCACTCCGAAGAAATTGAATTCTACCTCGATAGCGAGCAGGGCACCGGTAATACTAAATGCAACCAAACCGATCGTATCGGAGATGATAAAAAGCCATTGACGTTCTAACTGCTCGCGACGGTAAAGGCGGAGTGAAAATGCCAAAAATATGGTGACGATGACGGTAATGGCGGGATAGTATTCGTTAAACGCAAAGGGGGTTCGTCCGAGGATGACATCCCGCACAACACCGCCGCCGAGTGCGGTGAGAGAGGCGGAGATGATAAGACCGAGAAGATCGAGGTTATTGCGCACCCCGACCAAAAAGCCGCTGAGCGCAAAGGCGATAATACCGAGAATATCAGCGGCGAGGACGAGATTAAATTCAGACATTCGCAGAGCGGTAATTTTCTTTGAAACTCACGTAGCGCTTTGCGGAAGCGTAAAGTTCCGCTACCTCTTCATCGGTGAGCTCACGAACGACCTTCGCAGGGCTCCCCATGATGAGAGATCGGGGCGGGAAGACTTTGTTTTTAGTCACCAATGCTCCCGCACCGACAATGGACTCTTTGCCGATGACCGCACCGTCGAGGATGGTGGCGGACATGCCTATGAGACACGCATCTTCGATGGTGCAGCCGTGTAGCATGACGCGATGACCGATCGTGACGTCATTGCCGATGATGGTTGGATAGCCATCAGACATATCGTCACGTTTGTGGTGGGTGATGTGCACCATACTCAAATCTTGGATACTGGTACGGTCACCGATTTTGATGTAGTGGACATCGGCACGGACGACGGTACCGAACCAAATACTCACATCTTCACCGATTTCGGCTCTTCCGATCACATCCGCAGAGGGGGCGATCCATGTACGTTCCCCGATAGTCGGGGTATAATGAAGGTAATTGCTAATCATAGTTGTCTCCTTAACTCTCTTTGAACAGCCGCGTAGTCAACTGCTGTACGTAATTCGGTGCTTGTTTTTTGACCGAATTATACACTTTGTTCGTATGAGTCTCTACGATGCTGTGGCTGTTGATCGGGTTTTGCCCGTTCGAGCTCACTTTAACATACGTTCCGTCGCTTTGGAGTTCATGGGCAAGGACATTGTCGGAAACCTGTAGCTGCAAAATCTGCATCAGTTTGTTCGATGACTCTTCACCGCTGATCGGGGTGAGAAGTTCGATGCGGCGTAATAGATTTCGTGGCATCCAGTCGGCACTGGAGATATAGGTTTGTGGCGTCGAGTGTTTGAAGTAGAAAATACGGGCATGTTCAAGGTATTTTCCGATGATCGAGATAACGCGGATATTTTCGCTCACCCCCTTGACCCCTGGACGCAGACAGCAGACTCCTCGGATGATCAGATCGATTTTTACCCCTGCTTGAGACGCTTTGTAGAGTGCGCGGATAATATCTTCATCGACCAGTGCATTCATTTTAGCGATGATGACCCCATCAGACCCCATGCGGGTTTCGTTGTGGATGAGGGAGAGGATTTTCGGTTTGATTTGCGTCGGTGCCATGTAGAGTTCACCGAGTTTCCCTTTTTTGCTGAATCCGGTCAAAAAGTGGAAAAAGCGGGTCATGTCATAGGTGATGGCATCGTTGCTGGTCATGTAGCTGATGTCGGTATAGACGGTTGCGGTAGAGGGGTTATAGTTTCCAGTTCCCAAATGGGCGTATTGTTTGAGTTTTCCGTCCACACGGCGGGTAATGAGTGCCGCTTTGGCGTGTACTTTAAATCCGGTAATACCGTAGATGACATGTGCTCCCGCACTCTCCAGGGCTTTCGCCCATTGAAGATTGTTCTCTTCATCGAAACGGGCGCGCAGCTCCACCATAACGGTCACTTGTTTCCCCGATTCTGCCGCGGCGATGAGTGATTGGACGATTACCGATTTGGAACCGGAACGGTAGAGTGTCATGCGGATGGCGACGACATCGGGATCTTTTGCCGCCGTTTGGATCAGACGGACAACCGGCTCAAAACTCTCAAACGGATGGAACAAAATAAGATCTTGTTTATCGAGAATGGCATACAGATTCTCATCCGAATCAAGCGGCGGCAGATTGCGCGGCTTAAAACTCGGAAGATTCAGATGGGCAAAATCTTTGTTCCCGACCACTTGCCACAATGCACCCAGATTCAGATAGGTTTGGAAGCGGTAAATATCGTCTTTGAAGACATTGGCATGACGGTTAAAGAAATTGAGCAGGTCATCGTCGGCATGGTTGCTGAGTTCCAAACGGACAATTTCCCCTTTCTTACGAAGTTTTAGCCCCTCTTCGAGAATCTCCATGAAATCGTCCGCCTCCTCTTCTTCGATAGCGATATCGGCGTTTCGGGTGATTCGGAATGCTGAGAATTTGATCAGCTCATATCCAGGGAAGAGGTCTTGAATATGTTCGGAAACGACGCTTCCGATCGGGATGTAAATACGGTTGTCGATGTCGACAAAGCGCGGTAAAACGCGAGGAATGCGGATAATCCCGTAGCGTTCGACACTCGGATCATCTTTGTCGCGGAGTTTGACGATTTGTCCGAAACTGAGGTTGTTCAGGTGCGGGAACGGGTGGGTTGCATCGACTGCGATCGGGACGACAACCGGATAAATATTGTCTTTAAAATATTTATCCAGTATTTGTTGTTGTTGATGGGTTAATTGTTTGTAGGGTTTGAAAAAGATCCCCTCTTTTTCCAATTTTTCCATGATTCCCAGCAAACACTCTTCCACTTCAATCTGTTCTTTATGCAGATACGAGCGGATTTCTCGGAGCTGGTGCAGCGGTGTGAAACGATCAGCGCCGGAGACATTGACCCCGGCGCTGAACAGTTTTTTGAGTCCCGCGATACGGATCATATAAAATTCATCGAGGTTCGTTCCGTAAATCGCCAGAAATTTGAGTCGTTCAAACAGTGGGAGCGATTCGTCTTGGGCTTGACGCAGGACACGGGTGTTAAATTGGAGCCATGAGAGCTCGCGGTTGATATAAAGGGCTGGATCTTTGAAATTGTTTGGCATAGTTTCTACCGATTTTGGTTTTAAGTTAACGGGATTATATTATACTTATCGTTACAAAAAAGGAACACTATGTCAACATTTCAAATTTTAATGTTTGCGGCGACACTTTTTTTCGCATTTCAGATATATCACCATGTCCAAAACCTCGAAGACAAAAGACCCAATAATGACACGGACGGACATGGCGATCGAGCCGTTTTTTCTACTGAATCGTTGGTTGAAGAGGCAGATGGTGCGTATGAACGCGGAGAGATAGGACGGGCAAAAGAGATTCTCGAAGAGGCGTATCGGTTGGAACCGACCAATCCTGAAATCGTCAATAAGCTTGCATACGTTACCGCAAAAAGCGGAGATCGTTTGAGGGGGATCGAGTTGTATGAGAGATCATTAGAACTCGATGAAAACGACGATTTGACCCATAACGCGATTGCATCGCTGTACCGATCGGAGAGAGCGTATGAACGTGCGCAAGACCATTATCTCAAGGCGCTGGAGATTGATGAACGTTATCCCCAAACCTATTTTAATTACGGCAATTTGTTAGTCGATATGGGGGAGCGAGAACAAGCGCGGGAAATGTATAAACGCGCGCTTGAACTTCAAAGCGATTTCCCGCAAGCGCGTGAAGCATTACTCTCATTAGGAGATAAAGCATGATCGATCATCAAGCACGACTGGCCGTATTAATCGATGCGGATAACTCGCAACCTTCCATTATTGCGGGGCTTATGGATGAGATTGCGTCGCACGGTATCGCAAGTGTGAAACGGATTTATGGCGATTGGACCGATACTAAACTCAAAGGGTGGAAAAGTGTCCTTCTTGAACACGGTCTCCATCCGATGCAGCAGTTTGCCTATACGAGTGGAAAAAATGCGACCGACAGCGCGATGATTATCGATGCGATGGATTTGCTCTATACGAAAAATTTCGATGGTTTTTGCATTGTCTCCAGTGACAGCGATTTTACCCGCTTGGCAAGTCGTATCCGTGAATCGGGGATCAAGGTCTACGGATTCGGGGAACAAAAAACACCTAAAGCGTTTATCGGGGTGTGCGATAAATTTATCTATACCGAAAATCTTCGACGCGACGCCAATCACAAAGAGGCAGTCGGAGCCAAAATTAAACCTGACAACAAAGCTCTTTTGGCGCTGGTGCGTAACGCGGTGGAAGATACGACCAATGAAGCGGGATGGTCGTATTTGGGCTCCATCGGGCAAAACCTGATCAACAAATCGCCCGAATTTGACCCGCGCAGTTACGGATTCAAAAAGCTGCTGGATTTGATCGAGAGTTTAGGAGAGTTTGAGTTCAAATACTCCGACCCTCTTTCAGGTTCACAGGCAGTACATGTTCGGATCAAACGTCCCAAAAGGA
>NZ_JAEMQA010000072.1 GCF_022759005.1 Sulfuricurvum sp.
CGTGGGCGGCGGAGCTAATGCGGAAACGGTGGCTAAAGGATTTGAAATCATTTTAAAAGATCCGAACGTCAAAGCAATTTTCGTCAATATCTTCGGCGGTATCGTACGATGTGACCGCGTTGCAAACGGGATTCTCGAAGCAACAAAACTCACAAAAGTGGACGTACCGGTTATCGTGCGACTTGACGGAACCAACGCAAAAGAGGCGGCAGATATCCTCAACAATGCGGGAATTTCTAATATTATCGCAGCAACAGACCTTGCAGACGGTGCGCGTAAAGCCGTTGCAGCAGCGAAGGGAGAGTAATTAATGTCTATTTTGGTTAATAAAGATACAAAAGTAATCGTACAAGGTTTTACAGGTAAAGAGGGGACGTTCCACGCTGAGCAATGTATGGCATACGGAACCAAAATCGTCGGCGGTGTCACTCCGGGTAAAGGTGGACAAGAACATCTCGGTCAACCAGTTTTCAATACGGTTGATGAAGCGGTTCGCGCTACGGGTGCTACGGTTTCTATGATTTTCGTTCCGCCGGCTTTCGTTTCCGATGCGGTTATGGAAGCGGCAGATGCAGGGATCGAACTTGCGGTTATCATTACCGAAGGTGCTCCGGTTAAAGATATGATGTACGCAAAAGCATACGCGGTTAAGAAAAACATGAAAACCATCGGACCGAACTGTCCGGGAATCATCACGGCTGAAGAGTGCAAAATCGGAATTATGCCAGGCTTCATTTTCAAAAAAGGGCATGTCGGTTTGATCTCTAAATCAGGGACATTGACATACGAATCAGCCAACCAAGTGGTTAATGAAGGTTTCGGTATCACAACGGCGGTCGGTATCGGCGGTGACCCGATCATCGGTCTTTCGTACAAACAATTGTTGCCGATGTTCGAAGCAGATCCGGAAACCCATGCGATTGTTATGATCGGTGAGATCGGCGGAGACTTGGAGATCCAAGCGGCTGCGTACATCAAAGAGCACATCACCAAACCGGTCGTTGCGTTCATTGCGGGTCAAACAGCTCCTGCGGGCAAACGTATGGGACACGCGGGTGCGATCATCTCAGGCGGTTCAGGAACGGCAGCGGAAAAAATGGCGGCACTTGAAGCGGCTGGAGTACGTGTTGTTGTCTCACCGGCTGATATCGGTAAAGCTTTGGCTGAAGTGATGAAGAAATAATGACTGCCGTCTTTGAAGTAGCTAACGTACGATGCGGCGGTTGCGCTAATACGATTACCAAAGCACTCAAAGATGCAGGATTTACAGAGATCAGTGTCGATCTCTCGTGCGAGCCTCGGAAAGTAACATTAAATGTAGAAGATGAGGCGCAATCAGCACAAGCAAAGGCAATTTTAAGAAGTCTCGGTTATCCTCTGTCAAATGAAGAACGCGGCTTCGGTGAAGAGACGGTGCTTAAAGCAAAAAGCTTTGTATCGTGTGCCGTTGGCAAAATAAACTAATCTAAATTGAGGAGATGGAATGTCAATTATGAAAGCGCCAGAAAACACTCCGGTGTGGGTTGATGAAGCACGCTGTAAAGCATGTGATATCTGTGTATCGGTATGTCCGGCAGGAGTTTTAGCGATGAGACTTGAGCCGACCTCTACGTTGGGGGCTATGATTGAAATTATTGAGCCTCAAGCCTGTATCGGTTGTAACGATTGTGAATTGAACTGTCCTGACTTTGCTATTTACGTAGCCGATAAATCAGAGTTCAAATTTGCAAAACTCTCTGAACAATCAAAAGAGAGAGCTGAAGCGATCAAGAACAATAAATACATGAAGCTAACCGCATAAGGGAGAAATAAAATGGAAATGAGAGAAGTAATTTCGACCGGTAACGACTTGGCGGCAGAAGCTGCGGTTGATGCCGGATGTATGTTTTTTGGGGGTTATCCGATTACTCCGTCTTCAGAAGTAATGCACACTATCTCTGATTTGCTTCCGGAAGTTGGTGGCGTAGCTATCCAAATGGAAGACGAAATCGCGGGTATTGCAGCCGCTGCTGGTGCCGGTATGGCAGGTGTTCGTACCATGACCGCTACATCAGGTCCGGGGGTTTCACTCAAAGCAGAAAACCTCGGTCTTGCACAAATGGCAGAAGTTCCTTTGGTTCTTGTCAACGTTATGCGCGGCGGTCCATCAACGGGTCTTCCGACACGTGTTGCTCAAGGTGACGTTCGTCAAGCACGTAATCCGTCACACGGGGACTATCGTTCGATCACATTGTGTGCGGGTAACCTCGCAGAGTGTTATACCGAAACGGTTCGTGCGTTTAACCTAGCGGACCGTTTTATGCAACCGGTTATCGTTCTTTTGGACGAAACAATCGGTCACATGCACGGTAAAGCGGTTATCCCAACCGTAGAGGAGGTTAAAAAAGGGATCGTTCCTCGTAAAACATTTACAGGAGCTCCTGAAGACTACCGTCCATACGGTGTCGGTGCAGACGAACCTGCGGTTTTGAATCCGATGTTCCAAGGGTATCGTTACCACTTTACTGGTCTTCACCATGATGCAAAAGGGTTCCCGACTGAAGAGATCGAAACCTGCCGTAAATTGATT
Organism: Sulfuricurvum sp.; assembly: GCF_022759005.1. GTDB lineage: Bacteria > Campylobacterota > Campylobacteria > Campylobacterales > Sulfurimonadaceae > Sulfuricurvum. The sequence goes on from NZ_JAEMQA010000072.1 coordinate 2,570, forward strand.
CAACGTCTTGAAGACAAAGTTATGATGCACACAGATGAGATCGAGCTTAACGAAGAGTTTATGTGTGATGACCTTGAAGAAAACGACATTTTGATTATCGCATACGGATCGGTATCATTGGCAGCAAAAGAGGCGATTCGTCACCTTCGCGCTGACGGTATCAAAGCGGGACTTTTCCGTCCTATTACATTGTGGCCAAGTCCGGCTAAACGTATCAAACATTTCACCGATAAAGTGAAAAACGTATTGTGCGTTGAGCTCAATATTCGCCAATACACTGAAGAAGTAGAACGCGTGTCTAGCCGTCTTGATATTCAAGGGCTGTACAAAGTTAACGGACGAGCTATCTCTCCGTACGAAATTGTGAATAAAGTGAAGGAGATGATCTAATGGCTTTCAATTACGATCAATATCTACGTTTGGAAAAAATGCCGACACTTTGGTGTTGGGGATGTGGTGACGGTGTTATTCTTAAAGCCGTTATTCGTGCAATCGAGACATGTGGATGGAAACAAGATGATGTGTGTGTCGTTTCAGGTATCGGGTGTTCAGGACGTTTTTCATCATACGTCGATTTCAATACCGTTCACACGACTCATGGACGTACTGTCGCGTTTGCAACCGGAATTAAGTTGGTTAACCCGGATAAACATGTAATCTGTGTTGCAGGTGACGGGGATGCACTGGCTATTGGTGGTAATCATACCATTCACGGATGCCGCCGTAATATCGACATCAAATTTATCATGATTAATAACTTCATTTACGGGTTGACCAATTCACAAACGTCTCCGACTACTCCTCAGGGTATGTGGACCGTGAGTCAAAAATCAGGAAACATCGATCCTACGTTCAACGCATGTGATCTTGCTATTGCGGCAGGTGCATCATTCGTAGCGCGTGAGACAATGCTTGATCCGAAAAAATTGGAAAAAGTGTTGGTAAAAGGGTTCCAACACCGCGGTTTTGCTTTCTTTGACGTTTTGTCAAACTGCCATATCAACCTTGGCCGTAAAAACAAAATGGCAAGTGCGATGGAAAACCTTGAATGGATCGACAGTATTACGACTCCGCTCAAAAAATGGGAAGCACTTCCAGAAGAAGAAAAAAAGAATAAATTCCCGACCGGTATCCTAAAACATGACGAAGAAGCGAAAGAGTACTGCGATATGTACAAAGAGGTACAAGCGTTCCATCAAGGTAAACGTAAAGCGATTACCCAAGACGATTTTGCGAAGAAAATTTAAGGAGAGACACAATGGCTAGAACATTAATGAGATTTACGGGTGTTGGCGGACAGGGTGTACTTCTTGCAGGCGAAATTTTTGCTGCAGCTAAAATCAAAGAGGGAGGTAACGGTCTAAAAACCGCAACCTACACGTCGCAAGTGCGCGGCGGACCTACTGTCGTTGATATTACGTTGGACGATGAAGAGATCTTCTATCCGTATGCCAATGACGGTGAGATCGATTTCATGCTCTCAGTAGCTCAAACAAGCTACGATCTTTTCAAAAACGGGGTAACGGAAGGCGGTACTATTGTAGTTGAGCCTAACTTGGTTCACCCAACGGATGAAGATCGTAAAAAATGGAATATTGTTGAGATTCCAATCATTACCATCGCTAAAGATGAAATCGGTAACGTTATTACCCAATCGGTTATAGCGTTGGCTATTGCTAACACGTTCATGAAAGCATTGGATGATGAATTGCTACGTGGTGTTATGCTCTCAAAAGTACCGGCAAAAGTACACGATGTTAACAACAAAGCGTACGATCTCGGTAAAAAATACGCTCTTGAAGCGATGGCTTCTTAATTTTCCGTTTCGGCGGAAAATTAGTTTCCGATTCTTTTAAAAAAAATCCTTATCTTTCACCCTCTAAGAACCCTTAAACGATATTGCGATACTCTACGCAAAAATTAGGAGACAATCATGGCTAAATACGATGTTTTATTCGAAAATGAAGACGATATTTTCGGCGGCTCTCCCCAATCAAAATATTGGGATATTGCCAATCAGGTGAGCGAAGATCTCTACCGTCATGATTTCGATGAGATCATGACTAAAATCGCCGTGATGGAAAAAATGCTGATGCAGCAACACGGGGAAGAAGATCTTGACCGTATCGTTGATTCGTACGCGCTGATGAACCCTTCCGAGATTGAAATGCACAAAAAAAGCCTCTATATGGAATACGCGGGACGTTTGATCTATAAAATAGCTGATTGAGATTTAATCCAATATCCCCTATAATTGCACACAGGTACAACAGGCGATAGCTTGAGTCACAGCTCAAGAGGTAAAGTCCGGGCTGCCGTAGGACACGGTTCCATCTAACGGATGGCCACGGTAACGTGAGGGATAGTGCAACAGAGAGTAGACCGCCTCGAAAGAGGTGAGGGTGAAACGGCGGGGTAAGAGCCCACCAGTCTCTTAGGCAACTAGGAGAGCTATGTAAACCCAACCGCGCAGCAAGAAACAGATGGTTAGCGTCCTACATCGCTATTGTTTCGCTAGAGGTCATGAGTAATCATGACAGTAGATTAATTATCGCTACATCCAGAACCCGGCTTACGTTGTACCTGCTTTCTTTTTCTGCTACACTTATCCACTCCATCTTCTTTAAAAGTTTTAATTGATGAAAGAACAAAAGCCGTTAAGCATCCGATTTATTGTGTATCCCGTCCTTTTTGTTTTGGCGGTTGCCGCCTACAAAAACCATACCGCGAACAGCAGTACCGTCCATGAAACGACTAACAATAGCGAAGTTCGCACGATCATCGTCCCTCCGCCGAATGCGATCAAAGTAGGGGAGTTGTATGCGCCGTATTACATCGACGAAAACAGCAAGCTTAAAACGATTATCACGAACCTCAAAGACCGATGCAGCGGTAATGAAGCGTGTGAAGTGAATCAAGCGTTCAGCTATGTGAGTCATATCCCATATATTCGTTCCGACAAACACAGAACTCCTGTCGATGTCATCGTGAAAAACGGCGGAGATTGTGATGAAAAAGCACAGTTGCTCGCGATGATACTTCTTGAAACGAATCATAATTGCGTCTTAGTTTATACCCAAGACCACACGTTTATCGCGGTTGAGGTTGATGATGCATCCAAAGTAAATCCGAATAACACTCACTTAAATATTGAGGGAAAAGCGTATTATTATGCCGAAACAACTGATCCGAATGCGTATGTTGGAAAGTATAACGATGTCAATTTTGAACAGATACAAGGAATTTACCATGTTAATCAAAAGAGAAATATCCCAAAAGAGAGCGTCCAATTTATCCATTCATAACGGTCTATCTCGGTGTATAATGCTGAAAACTAATAATAGGGCTTTTCTATGAATGAACAAATGGTATTGGAACTTCAACACTACATCGCACAAGTGGTAGGGGATCACAGCGCTAAAATGGCGATGGCACTCAACAACTACGTCCTCGATACGGCAGCCTCAACTGCGATTTACGCGATCGAAAAATCGACAGGGAATAAACTCTCCAATGAGGAAAAAGACAAAATTTTAGCCTCGATCATGTCTGCAATGGAAGGCAAATTAGAAAATTATATTCAACAGGCATACAGCGCGGAATAGTAAATAAAATCGATTCGATGGATCGATCGACATGATTTAGAATGAGTTTTGCTTATAACTGATTATATTGTTCGATCAAGGAATCGTTATGAGTATCGCGATAGGCAGTATTTAGTCAGCCCTGAAAAACCAAATACACCCCTATTTTAGGCACTTTAAA
>NZ_JAEMQA010000141.1 GCF_022759005.1 Sulfuricurvum sp.
GAACGGATAAACCTCTCTCTTTATTATCTCACCCTAAGTCTCCTCTTGCTATAATCGTGTCAATTTATGCTCAACAGGAAGACTAATGCGCGGTTATAAAATTTTCAGCGGTTCAGCGTGTACCGAATTTGCCTCAGAGGTGTGTAAAACTCTCGATGTCCCACTCTCAAAAGCGTCGGTAAAACGGTTCAGTGACGGTGAGATTAATGTCCAAATCTCCGAAAGCGTTCGCGGACGTGACGTATTCATTATCCAAAGTACCGGTGCGCCCTCAAATGACAATTTGATGGAACTGTTGATTATGACCGATGCGCTTCGCCGCTCATCTGCCAATTCGATTACAGCGGTTGTACCGTATTTCGGGTATGCTCGACAAGACCGTAAAGCCGCTCCGCGTGTTCCGATTACCGCAAAACTCGTTGCCGATATGTTTGAAACCGCAGGGATTGACCGTGTCGTCACGATCGATTTACATGCGGGACAAATTCAAGGATTCTTTGATATTCCGGTCGATAATCTCTACGGTGCGATCATTTTTGAAGAGTATATCCGCTCGAAAAATCTCCCTAATCCGGTCATCGCTTCACCGGATATCGGTGGGGTTGCACGTGCCCGTTATTTCGCCGAAAAACTTGGGCTTGAGATGGTTATCGTCGATAAACGTCGTGAAAAAGCGAATGAATCCGAAGTGATGAACATCATCGGAGAAGTCGAAGGGAAAGACATCATCATGATCGATGATATGGTTGATACTGCCGGAACGATGGTCAAGGCGGCATCAGCACTTAAAAAACGGGGTGCAACATCGGTTATGGCGTGTGCAACGCACGGGGTTCTCAGCGGTAAAGCGTATGAAAATCTCAATAACGGTGAGCTTGATGAATTGGTGATCTCCAATACGCTCGCCCTTAATGGCCAAAGTGACAAAATTAAAGTTCTCAGCGTTGCTCCGCTGTTTGCCGAAGTGATTCGCCGCGTCTACCATAATGAGAGTGTCAATTCTCTTTTCAGTTAATCTTTCTGCGAGGCGGTGCCTCACCCCTCCTGGGCAGTGTTCTGCTATAATTCCGTCAATTAAATTAAATGAGCAATAAAACCTAATGGATAATATTCGTAACTTTTCAATCATCGCCCATATCGACCACGGGAAATCGACGCTAGCCGACCGTATCATCCAAGAGTGCGGTGCTGTCTCTGAGCGTGAGATGACCAAACAGATGATGGATACGATGGACATCGAACAAGAGCGCGGGATCACCATCAAAGCGCAAAGTGTCCGTCTTGATTACGTCAAAGACGGCAAACACTACATTCTCAACCTGATCGACACTCCTGGCCATGTCGATTTCAGCTACGAGGTTTCCAAATCGCTTGCATCGTCTGATGGGGCACTCCTCATCGTCGATGCGGCGCAAGGGGTCGAGGCACAGACGATTGCTAACGTTTATCTGGCAATGGAAAATGATCTTACCCTTATCCCCGTCATCAACAAAATCGATCTTCCTGCTGCCGAGCCTGAACGGGTTGCCGAAGAGATCGAAACGACCATCGGTATCGATGCGACCGACGCGATGCTCATCTCCGCCAAAACGGGGGTCGGAATCCGCGCGCTGATTGATGCAATCGTCGATCGTATCCCCGCTCCAAAGGGGAATCCTGACGCGACGACCAAAGCGATCATTTATGATTCATGGTTTGACTCGTATCTGGGGGCACTTGCATTGGTTCGTGTGTTTGACGGCGAGATCAAAATGGGTCAAATGGTGCAGTTGATGCATAACGGTGAGAAGCATCAGGTACTCGATCTGATGTACCCGCATCCCCTTCGCCGCCAAAAGACGCAAGCAATCCAAGCCGGAGAGATCGGTATCGTCGTATTGGGACTCAAGGATGTCGGCAGTATCCGCGTCGGGGATACGATCACCGATGCCCGTAATCCGGCAAAAGAACCGGTAGCCGAATATGCTCCGGCGAAGCCGTTCGTATTTGCGGGGCTTTATCCGATCGATACCGACCAATTCGAAGATTTGCGCGACGCTCTCGATAAGATGAAACTTAACGACAGCAGCCTTAGCTACGAGCCTGAAACCTCGGTGGCATTGGGATTCGGTTTTCGAGTCGGATTTTTGGGGATGCTCCATATGGAGGTTATCAAAGAGCGATTGGAGAGGGAATTTAATCTCGATCTGATCGCGACGGCACCTTCGGTTGTTTATAAAGTTTATTTGACCGATGGGACGATGGTCGAGGTGCAAAATCCAAGCGAACTACCCGAACCGCAAAAGATCGACCGTATCGAGGAGCCTTACGTCAAAGCGACCGTCATCACTCCGGTCGATTATTTGGGGAATATCATCACCTTGCTGACCAAAAAACGGGGGATGCAGGATAAAATGGATTATCTGAATGAAACTCGTGTTATGTTAGAGTATTCACTCCCGATGAATGAAATCGTCGTCGATTTTTACGATAAGCTCAAATCGATCTCCAAAGGGTATGCGAGTTTCGACTATGAACCGATCGAATTTCGTCAAGGGGATTTAGTGAAACTCGATGTCCGTGTGGCGGGAGACGTCGTCGATGCGCTTAGTGTCATCGTTCCACGCTCCGCAGCCGACTATCGCGGACGGGAACTTACCAAAAACATGAAAGAGATTGTTCCGCGACAGCTCTTTGAAGTGGCGATTCAAGCCTCTATCGGAAACCGTGTCATCGCCCGTGAGACGGTCAAATCGATGGGGAAAAACGTTACCGCCAAATGTTACGGAGGGGATATATCCCGTAAGCGTAAACTCCTCGATAAACAAAAAGAGGGTAAAAAACGGATGAAAGCGATCGGGAAAGTAAACCTTCCTCAAGAGGCGTTTATGTCCGTTTTGAAAATGGACTGACATGAAATGCATGGTGTGCGAGCGTTGGTCTTTCACCCATATCTGCTCTCACTGCCAAGAATCACTACTCACCCCCACTCTGCATAAACGTACTATTATGGGATCAATTCCCGTCTATTCTTTTTTTCCTTATGATGAGATCGAATCGTTGTTACTTACCAAGCATACCGACATAGGTTATTATATCTATAGGGTTTTAGCTGCGCGCGCGTTGGGTGCATTCGCCTGTGAGTGGGACTACAAAAATCGTGTCGCTTCGATCGGTATCGACGATCATGCCGCAAACGGATACTCACATACGGCCGTTTTGAATCGTGCACTAGCCTCATCAAATATTATTCCGCAATACGGAAAACTTCGTGCATCGAAACACTACAAATATGCGGGAAAAAGTGCCGAAGAGCGGCTAATGAATCCGAGGGAGTTTATCTATACACCGTTTGCAGAAAATGAGGTGATTTTGGTCGATGATATTGTAACGACGGGGACGACGCTCTCCGAAGCGACAGAGGTGCTTCATGCTAACGGTAAAAAAGTGATCCTCTGTCTCACTCTCACCGATGCGGAGAACCGTTAGGAATCGATTGAAGCAAGTCTCGAAGCATTTGATCGTGCGTCGTCGTGTTGTCGATCTCCATGCGAGCAAGATCGGATTTAACGGCGGCACGGTAATGAACCCCTTTTTTAGAGAGATCGGCATTTATCGTAGCGTTGAAGCGGATCAGCGGTTGGGTGATATGATAGTGTTCCTTGAAGACTTCAGGAACGGTTAGACCTTTTGTAACGTTGATCTGGAGTTTGCCCTGCGTTGTATTGAGTTTGGTATAGGCACTCAGTTCCCCCTTGATCGGGGATGGGAGCGCAAAGAGAGCAAAAGCTTGTTCGGCATCGGCATGTTTGAGATCAAAAATAATCGATGAAGGCTCCAAATTTGGGATCTCAATGAGAAGTGTTGCATCACTGCGGGCAACATCGGAGGTGCAGTTGAGTCGAAGACGCTTTTCATCCCCTTTGATGGTCCCCTTGACATGAAGTTTGCCTCCTAAAGCTCTTCCGACAAATTGTTCCAAAATTCCGGCATGCTCTAACGATACGTTTAGCTCTACATCGACGCAGAAAGGTTTTACCCGACCGTTGGGATCAGCTAAGAGCGATTTGAGGGTAACACTCTCGTTGGAGTCTTCCGTGATAGGGGTAGGGACAAAACGTTTGGTATGGGTCGTTAGATAGATTTTCCCTCCGACGTCGCGTCGGTCAAATCCGTTGAGAGCGATAGTACCCGTAATCGTCGTATCGGTATTGGAGGGGTAATGGAGCAACTCCATCAAAGGTGAATAAGCGATTTTATTCAATGCCATATCTACAGTTGCGAGAGAAAATCGGTGGAGTTCCAATTTGTAGATGATAGAGCCATCCAAAATTGTCCCGTTTCCGTGGATGTTGAATGAGGCGATACCGCCGCTCAGCGATCCTTCGGTTTTAAACGATTTGGAGATCGGATTAAACCCGCCGTGTTGAAAGCCCTCGATTCGATAATGGGCGTACATCCGCAAGGTCAGCAGTGAAAATCCTCCTTGTGTCGAGACGGTATTCCCTAGTTGGTCTTGAAACAGAAGATGGAAACGGTTACGGGTCAGGACAAATTCTTGAACACTGATCGGAGTACCCAGGGAATAACTGAGTGATTTTTCGATGGTTGGTGTCATCAGACGGTTTCCGAAAGCGGTGAAAAGGAAGAGATACAAAGCGAATAAAGTTCCGAAAAGAAACAGTATGATTTTTCCGTAGCGTGTACGATGAAGAGTGCGTAACCGTTTCATCGTACTGCCAAAATCCACGGCGTACCGATCAGGAGAAAGATACAGAAGGTGAGCAACGTCACCGCACCGCCATAGAGGTAGATGTCACGGGCACTGATGTATCCGCTGCTTAGATAGATCGCGTTGCACGATGAGCCTTGTGGTGTGATGGTTGCGTTAAAGTTGGTAGCAAACAACAGCATAATCGCCATCAACTCTCCCGGAACACCTGCTTGTACTCCAACAGAGAGAAAAATACCGAACAAGGCGAGAAGGTGCGCACTTTGGGAGACAAACAGATAGTGGATCAGGACATACACTGCTATCAGCAGTACATATACCGTTACCCACGAAAGCCCGCTCAGGTAGTGGGTGAAGTGTTCCGCGATAGTGTTCATAAAACCTTGTTCGGCAAGTTGTGTCGAGAGTCCGAAAAGGATCGCAAACCAGATGAGGGTACTGAGTGCTTCCCCTTGGCTTCTGAAATCGTCAATTCCGAATACCCCTGTTGCCATTAAAATTCCGAGCCCCCCGAATGCAACGGCCGCTTTGTCGATAGGAAATACCCCCGAAAGTGCCCAAAGGGTGAGCATCGACACAAAGACCCCTGCCGTGATCCACTCATTACGGCTGATACGCCCCATATGTTCCAATGCGACTGAGGCTTTGAGGGGAGCGTCGGGAGTCTTTTTGAGTTCAGGGGGGTAAATGCGATAGAGCATCCACGGGATGAGGGCAAAGGCGATTAACGTCGGAACAATCGCATACAAAAGCCAGCTTCCAAACGTGATATGAATTCCCATCTTCTCCGCAATACCGACACCGATAGGGTTGACCGCCATGGCGGTGAGCCAGAGTCCTGAAGAGATGGTGAGCCCCGCCATCGAGGTCATCATCAGATAGCTTCCGGCACGGTGCTGGGTATTATCACCTACTTTGGAGCCGCAATCGTGAGCCAGACCGTAGATGATCGGATAGAGGACACCGCTTCTAGCGGTATTGCTCGGAAAAGCGGGGGCAATCAGGATATCGGTCGCAACGACGCTGTATCCAAGACCCAAGGTCGAATGCCCAAAATGGCGAATAATATGCAAGGAAAGCCGTTTACCGAGACCTGATTTGTGAACGGCATGCGAGACCAAAAAGGCCGCGACGATGAGGAGGATAAAGCTTTCCGAAAAGCCCGCATACGCTTTTGCAGGCTCGATAATACCGCTCAAAATACTGACTGCAAGGGCGATGATCGCAGCGGCGATAATGGGGATAATGTTAAATAATATAGCGACGATGGTAGAGATAAATATGGTAAAAAGGTGCCATGTAGAGGGAACGATAGAGAGGGGGGGCGGGATAAACCATAAGGTAAACGCAAAGATTGCGAGCAGTACAATACGAAATGTCATCCGCATACAATCTCCATTTTTAATGGTTATTATAGC